>NZ_CAXAPN010000031.1:0-92681 GCF_963971015.1 Pseudomonas sp. RA_15y_Pfl2_54 | reverse complement strand
ATGGTGCGGGAAGCGGTCTTGATCTACAACCAAGAGCGCCCGCACCTGTCCTTAAAATACAAAACGCCCGATGCAGTGCATCGGGCGTTAGGGTGAGATAGGTGTAAACCTATTTCAGGACTAGACAGATGAGTTAATTTGATGGGCTCTTGGCGATACAGCAATACTGCCAGTTAACCATCAATAAAAAGGCCTCGAATATAACGTTCGAGGCCTTTTTACGTTGCATGTCAGCCGCAGGCTTTCATGTTTACGGGGCCGACAAATTCATTGCCACGCCCCATCACGCACGCCACGCTCTGATTGCGCTGGCGCTCCCAGTCCTGGACCGGGTAGGTCTTGTCCCATGCCTCATACAGTTGGCGATCCTGTTTAGAGAGGCGCAAGCCGTACTGCTTGCTCATGTAGAAATAGGTGCGTGCGATCATGCCGCGAATTGAAGGGCGGGGCATGACCTTCTTGGCCTTGAAGTCGACCTGGGTCAGGCATGAGCCGTATTGGCCGGATTGCGTCGGCAGCCATCCGTAGCTGAAGTTACTGCGGTCGCCGTTGACCTCGCCGATGCTCGGTACCAGGTTATGAAGATCCGCTTCGGCCTTCTGGTAGCTGGGGTCGTAGCGTGTGCAGTTTTTGCGTCCACCTTTCTGCCAGCATTGGCGCTGATGTCCGAACTGCCACGCCGGCACAATGTGCTCCCACTCGATGCGCGAAGCGCGCTTGGCATTTTTGCGTGGTACATAACCGCAAGCTTTCAAATCGACCTTGTTGCCGGTGTATTTGCAGCCGCAATAAAACTCCGTGGACTGCGGTGCATAAAGTTTCCAGGCGACCTTTTTGGCTTCATTGAACGTACGAGGTGCGCCAGCCTGGGCCCCCGTGGCGATGAACAGCAACAGCAAAGCAAAACAGCGGACAATCATTGAATCAATCTTCCTTCGGCACAACCCAAAAAATCTGCACGCCGCCATCATCGCGATAGGCGAGGGTAACGTTATCGTTCTCGTCGATTTCCTCGAGCAGGCGCTCCCACTGATCCGTCGGTTCGTCCGGCAAGCGGAAGATCAATGCGGCCTTGGCTTTTTGTGCGGTGGGAGAATTGATGATTTTCTGAACGCGCACGCCCATTCGTTCGTAAGTGTCAGGAGCGTCAAGAGAGGTGGCCACGAGGTTATCCTTATTAAGCTGTACGTGCATACAGTATTTAACTGTGGGCATTTTCGCAACTGCTTAAAATTCAAGAAAATCCTCTGACAGCGGTTTTCCGATTTTGGTGTGAGTCGTGTCGAATTTTTTGTAGGGAAATTACAGAGGAGCTGTAGGCGACGTACCGCTCGCCAATCAGGCGAGTGGTACGAAGAGTGCCCGACGGAGAGTCGATCGGGCGAAGGACGGTCAGTATTCCCAGAACATCCGTTGCAGTTCTTTGCTGTCGTTGGTTTTGGTCAGTGCGACCATCGCCAGGATGCGGGCTTTTTGTGGATTCAGGTCGTGAGCGACAACCCAGTCGTACTTGTCGTCAGGCTGTTCAGCGTTACGCAGCACGAAGCCGCCGGCGTTGACGTGAGACGAGCGGATGATTTGCACGCCCTCCTTGCGTAGCGCCTGAAGCGTCGGTACTACGCGTGACGACACGGATCCGTTGCCAGTGCCGGCATGGATGATGGCCTTTGCGCCAGACTGGGCGAGTGCCTTGTAGGCGGTATCACTCACGTTGCCGTAGGAATAGGCGATTTCTACGTCAGGAAGGCTCTTGATGTTCTTGATGTCGAATTCCGAATCCATGGTGTGGCGCTTGGCGGGTAAACGGAACCAGTAGGATTTGCCTTCGACCACCATGCCCAATGGGCCCCAGGCACTTTTGAACGCTTCGGTCTTGATGTTGATCATTTTGCTGACGTCGCGACCAGACTGGATTTCATCGTTCATGGTCACCAGTACACCTTTGCCACGCGCTTCTTTGCTGCTGGCCACAGCTACGGCGTTGTACAGGTTGAGCATGCCGTCCGCTGACATTGCTGTGCCCGGACGCATGGAACCTACGACGATGATCGGCTTGTCGGTCTTCTCGACCAGGTTCAGGAAGTAAGCGGTCTCTTCCAGGGTGTCTGTACCGTGGGTGATGACGATGCCGTCGACATCCTTGTTGTCGGCCAGTTCTGAGACGCGACGGCCCAGTTGCAGCAGGTTGTCGTTGGTGATGCTTTCCGAGGCAATCTGCATGACTTGTTCGCCGCGCACATTGGCGAGCTTGTTCAACTCAGGGATGCCAGCAATCAATTGCTCGACGCCCACTTTTGCGGCCTGATACGTCGCGCTATTGGCGGCACTGGCGCCAGCGCCGGCGATGGTGCCGCCTGTGGCGAGAACCACGACATTGGCAAGTTTGGTCTGGGTTTCGACTTCTTTTGCCTGGAGGGCGGTCGGCAGTAGCAGGAGGAGGGCCAAAGCGCCCGGAACCAAAGTGTTGAAAGCAGATTTCATTATTTTTCTCTCTAGTAGTGAGACGGTGCTGATGCAGGTTCATCTAGATGCGCCCCAGGCCGATCTGGATGCCCGGGGTGTGGTGAAGGGAGCAGGATCTATACCAGACGTACCTTTGCGCTAGAGATCTGTTTAACCTTTTGATTTTCATCAATATTTTTCTAAAGAATACGGAGTATGGCGAACCCTGTAGCCGGGTTTCCGAACAAAAGACATTTTCGCGTTCGGCTTCCCGAAAAGTACTACTGCTTCTGTCGTATGGATCGGGTTGTCAGTTTCTGATTTTGTGCTAAAGAAACCGCGACGTAGGCCGATGCGTCCTCAAGAGCACTAAATTCGAGGGAGTTCACATGTCACTCACGGTCGGCTTTTCAAATCCAGCTGCTGTCACCATCGGCGGTAAAACTGCAGCGACGATCAATTCATTGAGCGAGGCGTCAGAGGGTGCTACTGCCGAGGCGATGGGCAAAAAAGATGAAGGTGATGGCAATCAGGTCAGGACCGGTGGTGCCTTGCAAAAAAGCAGCGAGGCTGAAAGCGGCGATAACCTGAGCATCAGCGTCAAGATGTTGTTGAAGCGGATGCAGGAACTGCAGAAGCAGCTCCAGGAGCAACAACAGCAATTGGCTGCCGCACAAGCTGCGAGGTATGCGACGCCCGAAGCCAAGTCGCAGGCAGTCATGTCCATTCAGGGGCAGATCGCTCAAACCAGTGGCGCATTGGCAGAGGTCGCGGGTGAACTGGTCAAGGAAATGACCAAGAACTCCGGCGGCGGAAATTTGGTCAATACCACGGCATAAGCTTGGAAGGGCCGCTTCCAGGATTTGCCCTGCAATAAATGACGATTTCTGATTGTTGACAAATGTCGGCGGGATTCGCATAGTTCGATCTACGCAAACGTTTGCGCGGCTTCCCCGATGCGCTATCAGTCGGTGGGGCGATGTAGCTTACGCCAGCGCAAGCGTTGCTCACAATAATCATAAGATCGGAGTGAACCCATGAAGCTGCCATTCGCTGGACGTCTTCTTGCTGTCGCTATGCTGGCTGCCACAGCCGCTGCACTGCCTGTCTCTTCGGCGTTCGCCGAATCCCCTGAAAAACCCAAAGTCGCGCTGGTCATGAAATCTCTGGCCAACGAATTCTTCCTGACCATGGAAGACGGCGCCAAGGCCTACCAGAAAGAACACTCCGCCGATTTCGACCTGATCTCCAACGGCATCAAGGACGAAACCGATACTGCGGGCCAGACGCGTATCGTCGAGCAAATGATCCTTGCAAAGGTCAATGCGCTGGTCATCGCACCTTCCGACTCCAAGGCCATGGTGCCGGTGATCAAGAAAGCCGTCGATGCCGGTATAACCGTGATCAACATCGACAACCAACTCGATCCGCAAATCGTCAAAAGCAAAAACATCAGCGTTCCCTTCGTAGGTCCGGATAACCGTAAAGGCGCGCGTCTGGTCGGTGAGTATCTGGCCAAGCAGCTCAAGGCGGGTGACGAAGTCGGCATCATTGAAGGCGTGTCCACCACGACCAACGCCCAGCAGCGTACCGCTGGCTTCAAGGATGCGATGGACGCGGCGCAGATCAAGGTGGTTTCCCTGCAGTCCGGTGATTGGGAGATCGATAAGGGCAACAAGGTTGCCGCTTCGATTCTCAGCGAATACCCGGATGTCAAAGCGTTGCTGGCAGGCAACGACAGCATGGCCGTCGGTGCTGTTTCCGCCGTGCGTGCGGCCGGCAAAGCGGGCCAGGTGCAGGTGGTTGGCTACGACAATATCAACGCCATCAAGCCCATGCTCAAGGATGGTCGCATTCTGGCGACTGCCGATCAGTTCGCTGCCAAGCAAGCTGTATTTGGGATCGAGACTGCGCTGAAAATCATCAAGGGCGAGAAAGTCGACAGCGGTGCCAATGGCGTGATTGAAACGCCGGTCGAACTGGTCACCCGGTAAATCCTCTGACGACACAATGGCGCTCGTCCGTCCGGGCGAGCGCATGGAGAGTTTTTATGTCAGTTTCCGCCCCGACCGCTGTCCTCTCGGTCAGCGGTATCGGTAAGACCTATGCGCAACCGGTGCTCACAGGCATCGAATTGACGCTGATGCGCGGTGAAGTACTGGCGCTGACCGGCGAGAATGGCGCCGGCAAAAGCACCTTGTCGAAGATTATTGGCGGACTGGTCACGCCGACCACCGGCCAGATGCAATTCCAGGGCAAGGACTATCGTCCGGGCAGTCGCACCCAGGCTGAAGAGCTCGGCGTGCGTATGGTCATGCAAGAGCTCAATTTGTTGCCGACACTGTCAGTGGCGGAGAACCTGTTTCTCGACAATCTGCCGAGCAACGGTGGCTGGATCAGTCGCAAGCAGCTGCGTAAAGCGGCTATAGAGGCCATGGCCCAGGTCGGTCTTGATGCGATTGATCCGGACACACTGGTCGGTGAACTGGGCATCGGCCATCAGCAGATGGTTGAAATCGCCCGCAACCTGATTGGCGATTGCCATGTGCTGATTCTCGACGAACCGACCGCGATGCTCACCGCGCGGGAAGTCGAAATGCTCTTCGAGCAAATCACCCGTTTGCAGGCGCGTGGCGTGTCTATCATCTACATCTCGCATCGCCTCGAAGAGCTGGCCCGAGTGGCACAGCGCATTGCCGTACTGCGTGACGGCAATCTGGTCTGCGTCGAGCCGATAGCCAACTACAACAGCGAGCAACTGGTCACATTGATGGTCGGTCGTGAACTGGGCGAGCACATCGACATGGGGCCGCGCAATATTGGCGCTCCGGCGTTGACGGTCAAGGGGTTGACTCGATCCGATAAGGTGCAGGACGTTTCGTTCCAAGTGCGCGCCGGGGAGATCTTCGGGATTTCCGGGCTGATCGGAGCCGGGCGCACAGAATTGCTGCGCTTGATTTTCGGGGCGGATGTCGCCGACAGCGGCACGATTGCACTCGGTTCGCCGGCGCAAGTGGTGAGTGTGCGTTCGCCTGTCGATGCTGTGCATCATGGTATCGCGCTGATCACCGAAGACCGCAAGGGGGAGGGTTTGCTGCTTAGTCAGTCGATCAGCGCCAACATCGCCTTGGGCAACATGCCGGAAATTTCCAGTGGTGGTTTCGTCAACAATGGCGCCGAAATCTCTTTGGCGCAGCGCCAGATCGATGCCATGCGTATTCGCAGTTCGAGCCCGACACAGCTTGTGTCAGAGCTGTCCGGTGGTAACCAGCAAAAGGTTGTGATCGGTCGCTGGCTGGAACGTGACTGTTCGGTGCTGCTGTTCGATGAGCCAACCCGGGGTATCGACGTCGGCGCCAAGTTCGACATCTATGCCTTGCTCGGTGAGTTGACTCGCCAGGGCAAGGCACTGGTGGTGGTGTCCAGTGACCTGCGTGAGCTGATGCTGATCTGCGATCGGATCGGCGTACTGTCGGCGGGGCGTCTGATCGAGACCTTCGAGCGCGACAGTTGGACCCAGGATGATTTGCTTGCCGCCGCGTTCGCCGGCTACCAAAAACGTGATGCGCGGCTCAACGAAGCCGCGCCTAGGGAACTCCCATGAAAACTGCATCTTCTGCCGGCAAACGTAGTGGCAACTTTTATGGGTTGGGCAGTTATCTGGGGCTGGCCGGTGCTTTGCTGGCAATGGTCGCGCTGTTCTCGGTCTTGAGCAGCCACTTTCTGTCCTATAACACGTTCAGTACGCTGGCCAACCAGATCCCCGATCTGATGGTTCTGGCGGTCGGCATGACCTTTGTGTTGATCATCGGTGGCATCGACCTCTCGGTCGGTTCGGTGCTGGCGCTGGCGGCATCGACGGTCAGCGTCGCCATTCTTGGCTGGGGCTGGGGCGTCTTGCCAGCGGCGTTGCTCGGCATGGCGGTATCGGCGCTGGCGGGCACGATCACTGGCTCGATTACCGTAGCGTGGCGGATTCCGTCGTTCATTGTTTCCCTTGGCGTGCTGGAAATGGCTCGCGGGCTGGCCTATCAGATGACCGGGTCACGCACCGCCTATATTGGTGACGCTTTTTCCTGGTTGTCGAATCCGATCGCTTTCGGCATCTCGCCGTCATTCATCATCGCCTTGCTGGTGATTTTCATTGCGCAGGCCGTTTTGACCCGCACCGTATTCGGTCGCTATCTGATCGGCATCGGCACCAACGAAGAGGCTGTGCGGCTGGCGGGTATCAATCCGAAACCTTACAAGATCCTGGTGTTCAGTCTCATGGGGCTGCTGGCCGGTGTCGCCGCGCTGTTTCAGATTTCTCGCCTGGAGGCGGCTGATCCGAATGCCGGCTCCGGTCTTGAACTGCAAGTGATCGCTGCCGTGGTGATCGGCGGAACCAGTCTGATGGGTGGGCGTGGTTCGGTGATCAGCACTTTTTTCGGTGTATTGATCATCTCCGTGCTTGCGGCGGGGCTGGCGCAGATCGGTGCAACCGAGCCAACCAAGCGCATCATTACCGGTGCGGTAATCGTCATCGCGGTCGTACTCGATACTTATCGCAGTCAACGCGCTAGTCGACGGGGCTGAGACATGGCAACGATCAAGGATGTGGCTGCCCTTGCAGGGATTTCCTACACCACCGTGTCGCATGTGGTGAATAACACCCGGCCGGTCAGTCAGGAGGTTCGGGTCAAGGTCGAGGCTGCAATCAAGAGCCTTGACTACGTACCCAGCGCAGTGGCGCGCTCATTGAAGGCCAAGACAACTGCAACCATTGGCTTGCTGGTGCCCAACAGCCTCAACCCGTACTTTGCTGAACTGGCACGGGGCATAGAAGATTACTGCGAGCGTAATGGCTACTGCGTCATCCTCTGCAACTCTGATGACAATCCGGAAAAACAACGCAGTTATTTGCGTGTGCTGCTGGAAAAGCGCATTGACGGTTTGATCGTTGCCTCGGCTGGCGGTGACAGTGGTTTGGCGCAGGGGCTGGCGGGTGTGAAAACGCCAATGGTCATCGTCGACCGTGGTCTGGATGGCGTGAATGCTGATCTGGTGCGTATCGATCATGAATACGGCGCTTACCTCGCTACCCGTCATTTGCTGGAATTGGGTCATCGTGACATCGCGACCATCGGCGGCCCGGCGAGCACCAGCGTGGCGCAGATGCGTCGTGCCGGATATTGCCGGGCGTTGACAGAGGCCGGTATCGAGGTGCGAGAGGAGCGCATGCTGGAAAGTGACTTCACCAGCACCGGCGGCTACAACGCTGCGGCGATCCTCCTTGAGCGCAATCCGCCGAGCGCCATTTTTGCCGGTAACGACATGATCGGTATCGGTGTTTTGCGCGCGGCGGCAGAGCGCAACGTGCGGGTGCCGACCGAGTTGTCGGTGATTGGCTTTGACGATATTCAGATGAGCCGTTACGTGTACCCGGCGCTGACCACCGTCGGCCAGTCGATTCTGCAGTTGGGCGAAATGGCGGCTGAGGTGTTGCTTCGAAGGATTGCCACCCCGAATCTGGGCACTGATCAGCGGATCGTGACCCCGAGTATTGTTTTGCGCGAGTCGACCGCGCCGTTGTCTGGCGTGTTCACCGAATACCGCTGAAACCGAATTGACGAGTAGTGATGTATGCCAGCAAATGTAGTGGTAATAGGCAGCCTGAACATGGATCTGGTGACCCGGGCGCCTCGGCTGCCCCGTGGCGGTGAAACGCTGATCGGACATTCCTTCAAGACCGTGTCCGGTGGCAAGGGCGCCAATCAGGCTGTGGCTGCGGCGCGATTGGGGGCGCAAGTGGCGATGGTTGGCTGTGTCGGTAGCGACGACTATGGCGTGCAATTGCGTGACGCCTTGCTGGCCGAACAGATTGATTGCCAGGCGGTGAGCGTTGTCGAGGACTCCAGTGGCGTGGCGTTGATCGTGGTCGATGACAACAGTCAGAACGCCATTGTGATCGTTGCCGGAGCCAACGGCGCAATGACGCCAGCGGTGATCGATCGGTTCGATGCTGTAGTGCAAGCGGCTGATGTTGTCATCTGCCAGCTCGAGATCCCGGATGCGACGGTGGGGCATGCGCTCAAGCGTGCGCGAGCGCTGGGCAAGACCGTTATCCTCAATCCAGCGCCGGCCAGTCGTCCTTTGCCGGCAGACTGGTTTGGGGCGATCGATTACCTGATTCCCAATGAGAGTGAAGCTGCCGCGTTGAGTGGCTTGCCGGTTGACTCGCTGGAAACCGCCGAACATGCGGCAAGTCACTTGATCGCAATGGGGGCTGGCAAAGTCATCATCACCCTGGGTGCCGAGGGGTCTTTATTCGCTAACGGTAAAGGTTTCGAGCATTTCCCTGCGCCGAAAGTGAAAGCTGTCGACACCACGGCGGCGGGTGACACCTTCGTCGGTGGTTTTGCCGCTGCGTTGGCTGATGGCAAGTCCGAGGCCGAAGCGATTCGATACGGGCAAATTGCTGCGGCATTGTCGGTCACTCGGGCCGGCGCCCAGCCATCCATTCCAACAATGTCCGACGTACAGGCCTTCAAACCCTCATGAAAAAGACTCCTCTACTCAACATCGCGCTGTCACGACTGATCGCATCTCTGGGCCATGGCGACATGGTCGTGATCGGTGATGCCGGGCTGCCGGTGCCGCCGGGTGTTGAACTGATTGATCTGGCGCTGACCCACGGCGTTCCGGATTTCGTCAGCACCTTGAAGGTCGTGCTCAGTGAGATGCAGGTGGAAAGCCATGCGCTGGCCAAAGAAATCTTCGACAAACAGCCGACTGCGCTGACCACACTGGACGAGCTGAATGAAGAAGGCGCGCTGGGGCGTCGCGATCTGCTCAGTCACGAGCAATTCAAAGTACTCAGCCGACAGGCTCGGGCGATTGTTCGTACGGGAGAATGTCAGCCGTACTGCAACATCGTGCTGGTCGCCGGAGTAACGTTCTAATTTTCGTTTTCACAAGCACAAGGAATGCGCCATGCAACGCTATGCTAAAAAACTGCATCACTTCATCCGGAGCCTGCTGCTTTTGTCCGTGATAACCGCAACCGGCGCTCAGGCGGCGGAAAAAATCGACCTGATCATCGACACTGACCCGGGCGCTGACGACGTGGTCGCGTTGCTGTTCGCTCTGGCTTCGCCGGGCGAACTGAATATTCGTGCGTTGACCACCGTGGCTGGCAACGTGCGACTCGACAAAACGTCGCGTAACGCGCGTCTGGCTCGCGAGTGGGCAGGGCGCGAGGAGGTGCCGGTTTATGCCGGTGCGCCGAAGCCACTGATGCGCACACCGATCTACGCCGAGAACATCCATGGCAAGGAAGGCCTGTCGGGTGTCAGCGTGCACGAACCGAAAAAAGGTCTGGCAGAAGGTAGCGCGGTCAACTACCTGATCGACACCCTGAAAAAAGCCAAGCCACACAGCATCACTATCGCCATGCTCGGCCCGCAGACCAACCTGGCGCTGGCGCTGATCCAAGAGCCCGACATTGTTCAGGGCATCAAGGAAGTGGTGGTGATGGGCGGTGCGCACTTCAATGGTGGCAACATCACCCCTGTGGCTGAGTTCAATCTGTTTGCGGATCCGCAAGCGGCTGACGTCGTGCTCAAAAGTGGCGTCAAGCTGACCTATCTGCCACTGGACGTTACCCACAAGATTCTCACCAGTGATGCGCGTCTGAAGCAGATTGCTGCGCTCAACAATAATGCGAGCAAAATTGTCGGTGACATCCTCAACGAGTACATCAAAGGGGATATGGAACACTACGGCATTCCGGGCGGCCCGGTGCATGACGCCACTGTCGTGGCTTATCTGCTCAAGCCGGAACTGTTCACCGGTCGTTCGGTGAATGTTGTGGTCGATAGCCGTGAAGGGCCGACCTTCGGTCAGACCATTGTCGACTGGTATGACGGCCTCAAGGCACCGAAGAACGCATTCTGGGTTGAAAATGGCGATGCCCAGGGTTTCTTCGATCTGCTGACCGAGCGCCTGAAGCGTCTGAAGTAAATGATCGGCCCGCAGGCGCCAGCCTGCGGGTTTCTATTCCCTCTCGGCGTGTTTATGCTTGATCTGTTCGGTTCGGGAGCGCTCGAAAATCTGCTCGATGAATAGCTGGGCGGCTTCCGTTCCCAGTTCCTTGATCAATAGATCGATACCAATAAGCGCCAACTCTTCGGTGGTTCCCGGACTGTAAGAGCTATGTCCGTCTGCCCATTTGGCTTTGATGTCGGCGTCGATGCTTACGCTGGTCATGATCAGGCTCGAAAAGTCGGGAGGTCTGTGCGTCGAGTTAACCATTTTGTCGGGCGTTTGGCACTGCGACTTAGGCATGAGCGCAGCGCTATGCGACACTTGGTCTTTTCCGGCTTATCCAAGGATCGTGTTGTGCAGATCGATTTGAATACTCCTGATGGCCTCACGCTCGACGCTGTACGCCATTTGCTGGCATCGGCCAGCGATGATGAACACACGCAATTGCGCGTGACCAAGGGCGGTATCGCCTACATCTCGTCGGGAGTAACTGGCGGGCAGGATATTGACGACCTGCTGTTTCGACTTGAAACCTGGGCCAAGGGCTCAGGTTATGTGGGGAATATTGCGGCCAGCGACGAGGTGTGGGTGATGCAGATTTTCAATGCGCTCAAGGACAACTGGCCGAATCCGCCGTATGACTACATCGACGTCTACTGAACTTCGTAAATATTAAGTCACGATTGATTGGTGAGCAGGCTGAGCGCCGTTCAGGCACACTCGGCGTTTTTCCTGTCGTGGGGCAGGGTGATGGCAGTTGTCATGAAACCAAACGCCGGATTGGCGGTCGCACGATCTCAGTTAACTATTTGAAAACAAGGAGGCTTCATGTCTTTGAAGTTCGCGTCACTGGGTGCACTTATGGCCGTCGCCCTGTTGGCCGGTTGCAGTACAACCTCCAGCGAGTCGGCAAAGGAGTCCGTGGCGACCGAAACCGGTCACAGCCGATGTGAAGCGACGGCGGCGGAGTTCGCCATTGGCAAAAAAGCTTCGCCAGAGCTGCTGGAGCAGGCCCGCGCCAAGGCAGGTGCGCAGAACGCGCGCTTTCTCAAGCCCAATGACATGATTACGCTGGAATACCGCTCCGATCGCTTGAACCTGAACACCGACAACAACCTGGTAATCACTCGCGTCAACTGCGGCTGATTACAGGCTGCTTTTGTTACAGGCATAAAAAACCCCGTCACATGGACGGGGTTTTTTTAGTGCGCCGAGAAATTACTCTGGGCGAACCTGTGCAGCTTGCATACCCTTTTGGCCTTTCTCAGCCACGAAGGAAACGGTCTGGCCTTCTTTCAGGCTTTTGAAACCGTCGGATTCGATAGCTTTGAAGTGTACGAACAGGTCGTCACCGCCACCTTGAGGAGTGATGAAGCCGAAGCCTTTTTCATCGTTGAACCACTTAACGGTGCCGGTTTGGCGATTAGACATGGTGTATCTCCAAGAAACATATATTTTTCAGTACTGTGCTGCTCAGGCCAACTGGGCACACCCGGGTATCATAGTCGAAATGTTCGCTTTGGTAGCCCCCCGGACGTGCTGTTTGCCAATCAGTCGTGTTTTCTTTACTGCCTTTATCGGCTGAAAGCCCCGTTTTATAAGGCTTTTAGCGGAACGTAAAGACGATAAAAAAACCTGTAAAACCTGCATAAATCGTCTGAAAAGACGCAAATTCAGTCCTTTTCAAGGGCGCTGGGCCGAGTCAGGACGCTTTTTTTCCTACTTTTTCGCCGGAGTATTCGCCTTGCATTTGGCGATTTGGCGCAGCGCTTTCTGCTGCAGTTCAGGGGGCGCCTTGTTGTCCATCAGCGCCTGAATGTCGCTCGCCGGGTACGACTTGATTGCATCAGCACCACAGGCGCAATGAGATTTGGCCGCTGCGGCGCCGATCTGTGGGGTGGCCGCCTCCGTGCACTGCGTCATGTACTTCTGACGCTCGCCCTTCGGCCAGTCAGCGTGAGCGCTCAATGGCAGCAGCAGAACAATGGGGGCGACTACGGCGAATAAGGTATTCAGACGCATGCGAGGATGCTCCTTGTGGGTCAATGTCTTTTTATCTGAGGGCTGAAGGGCCTATCAAGTTCAGCACTCTGGCATAAAAGCAGACGATATGCCTTCTGATGAAACTGAGGCATAAGTGACCGCTCATCTGTGCTAGCATGCCTGGCTCAAGCGTTCTCAGGCTCCGGATGACCTTCAGTCCCGGCAGCGGTCAACGTGCGAATATCCTGATTTGAATCCCAGTCACTCTGGTTCGGTTTTCCGGTTGGCCGCAAGGCTCCTGCCGCTGTAAGGCAGGCGTTCGTCATTGAATGGCCTGGATCGGATCTTGTACTGGCTCATCCCAACCCACGTGACCTTTGGTAGGGGTCACCACTAGGAGAGGAGGCGCCATGCCAACTATTACTCTTCCCGACGGCAGTCAACGTTCATTCGATCACCCGGTTTCCGTAGCCGAAGTTGCCGCATCCATCGGTGCAGGTCTTGCCAAGGCGACTCTGGCCGGTAAGGTCAATGGTCAACTGGTCGACGCCAGCGATATCATCAGCAGCGACGCGACCCTGCAAATCATCACGCCTAAGGATGAAGAAGGGCTGGAGATCATTCGTCACTCTTGCGCCCACCTGGTTGGTCATGCGGTCAAGCAGTTGTACCCGACTGCCAAAATGGTGATCGGCCCGGTCATTGATGAAGGTTTTTATTACGACATCGCCTTCGAACGTCCTTTTACTCCGGACGATATGGCTGCTATCGAACAGCGCATGCAGCAGCTGATCGAAAAAGATTACGACGTCATCAAGAAAGTCACTCCGCGTGCCGAAGTGATCGAAGTGTTCAAGGCTCGTGGTGAAGACTATAAGCTGCGTCTGGTCGAGGACATGCCGAACGAGCAGGCCATGGGCCTGTACTACCACGAAGAATACGTTGACATGTGCCGCGGTCCGCACGTGCCTAATACACGGTTCCTGAAATCCTTCAAGCTGACCAAGCTGTCGGGTGCCTACTGGCGCGGCGATGCCAAGAACGAGCAATTGCAGCGCGTTTATGGCACCGCTTGGGCAGACAAGAAGCAACTGGCAGCTTACATACAGCGCATCGAAGAAGCTGAAAAACGCGATCATCGCAAGATCGGCAAGCGCTTGGGCCTGTTCCACACCCAGGAAGAAGCGCCGGGCATGGTGTTCTGGCACCCGAATGGCTGGACTCTGTACCAAGTGCTTGAGCAGTACATGCGCAAGGTTCAGCGCGATAACGGCTATCTCGAGATCAAAACGCCGCAAGTGGTTGACCGTAGCCTGTGGGAGAAATCCGGGCATTGGGCCAACTACGCTGACAACATGTTCACCACGCAGTCGGAAAGTCGCGACTACGCCATCAAACCGATGAATTGCCCCTGCCATGTGCAGGTGTTCAATCAGGGCCTGAAGAGCTACCGTGAACTGCCGATGCGTCTGGCCGAGTTCGGTGCCTGCCACCGTAACGAGCCGTCGGGCGCATTGCACGGCATTATGCGTGTGCGTGGGTTCACTCAGGACGATGCCCACATCTTCTGCACTGAAGAGCAGATGCAGGCCGAATCCGCCGCGTTCATCAAGTTGACCATGGATGTTTATCGTGACTTCGGCTTTACCGATGTCGAGATGAAGCTGTCCACTCGTCCGGAAAAACGCGTGGGCTCCGACGAGTTGTGGGATCGCGCTGAGGCTGCACTGGCTGCTGCCCTCGATTCTGCGGGCCTGCCGTACGATCTGCAGCCGGGTGAGGGTGCGTTCTACGGTCCCAAGATCGAGTTCTCGCTGAAAGATTGCCTCGGTCGCGTGTGGCAGTGTGGTACCTTACAGCTCGATTTCAACCTGCCTGTCCGTCTCGGCGCCGAATACGTCTCCGAAGACAACAGCCGCAAGCACCCGGTCATGTTGCACCGCGCGATCCTCGGTTCTTTCGAGCGTTTCGTCGGGATTTTGATCGAGCACTATGAAGGTGCGTTCCCTGCTTGGCTGGCGCCAACCCAGGCAGTGATCATGAATATCACTGATAAACAGGCGGATTTTGTTGCTGAAGTTGAAAAAACTCTCAACGAAAGCGGATTTCGTGCCAAGTCCGACTTGAGAAATGAAAAGATCGGCTTTAAAATCCGTGAGCATACTTTGCTCAAGGTTCCCTATCTTTTGGTTATCGGAGATAAGGAAGTCGAGATGCAGACTGTCGCTGTGCGTACTCGTGAAGGTGCTGACCTGGGCTCGATGCCCGTCGCCCAGTTCGCTGAGTTTCTCGCGCAAGCGGTTTCCCGGCGTGGTCGCCCAGATTCGGAGTAATTACTATTAAGCGTGAAATGAGACAAGATAAACGAGCTGCACCGAAAGCCCCGATCAACGAGAATATCTCGGCACGCGAGGTTCGGTTAATTGGGGCTGAAGGTGAACAGCTTGGGATTGTGTCAATTGAAGACGCGCTTCTTAAGGCTGAAGAGGCCAAGCTGGATTTGGTGGAAATTTCCGCCGATGCAGCACCCCCTGTTTGCAAACTGATGGACTACGGCAAATCGATCTTCGAAAAGAAGAAGCAGGTTGCCGCGGCTAAGAAAAACCAGAAGCAGATTCAGGTTAAAGAAATCAAGTTTCGTCCAGGGACGGAGGAAGGGGATTACCAGGTAAAACTGCGCAACCTGGTACGTTTCCTGAGTGATGGGGACAGGGCCAAGGTATCCTTGCGATTCCGCGGCCGTGAGATGGCCCACCAGGAGCTGGGGATGGAACTGCTCAAGCGGGTTGAAGCTGACCTGCTCGAGTACGGTTCGGTCGAACAGCATCCTAAGATGGAAGGACGCCAGCTGATCATGGTCATCGCCCCGAAAAAGAAGAAGTAATCAACAGGGCACGGCAGGCCTTCTGATTATGTTTATCAACTGAATGCGGAGTATCCGAACATGCCAAAAATGAAAACCAAAAGTGGTGCTGCTAAGCGGTTTCTGAAAACTGCTAACGGTATCAAGCACAAGCACGCTTTCAAGAGCCACATCCTGACTAAAATGTCGACCAAGCGTAAGCGTCAACTGCGCGGTAGCAGCTTGCTGCATCCGTCTGACGTGGCAAAAGTCGAGCGCATGCTGCGCCTTCGTTAATTTTAGTCAAGAATAGAGGAAGTAACTCATGGCTCGTGTAAAGCGTGGCGTCATTGCCCGTAAGCGTCACAAAAAAATTCTGAAACTTGCTAAAGGCTACTACGGCGCACGCTCCCGCGTATTCCGTGTTGCCAAGCAAGCGGTAATCAAGGCAGGCCAATACGCCTACCGTGACCGTCGTCAGAAAAAACGTCAGTTCCGCGCTCTGTGGATCGCTCGTATCAATGCTGGTGCTCGTGTTAACGGCCTGTCCTACAGCCGTTTCATCGCTGGCCTGAAAAAAGCGTCCATCGAGATCGACCGTAAGGTTCTGGCTGATCTGGCAGTGAACGAAAAAGCGGCGTTTGCTGCGATTGTCGAGAAAGCTAAAGCCACCTTGGCTTAAGTACCCCCGACAGTCACCCGGCCTCACCTCTGTGGGGCTTGGTGTTAAACGTCATAAATAGGGGAAGAGCCTTCAAGCTCTTCCCCTATTTTGTATCTGGAGTCTGTACATGGAAAACCTGGATGCGCTGGTCTCTCAAGCACTAGAGGCTGTGCAAAGCGCTGAAGATATCAATGCCCTGGAGCAAATCCGGGTTCAATACCTTGGCAAAAAGGGCGAGTTGACTCAGGTGATGAAGACCCTGGGGAATTTGCCGGCAGAAGAGCGTCCGCAAGTCGGCGCCCTGATCAACGTTGCCAAGGAACGTGTCACAGGCGTTCTCAATGCGCGCATGGCTCTGTTTGAAGAAGCTGAACTGGCTGCCAAACTGTCTGCCGAATCCATTGACGTGACGTTGCCGGGTCGCGGTCAGACCTCTGGTGGCCTGCACCCGGTTACTCGGACTCTGGAGCGTGTCGAACAGTTCTTCACGCGTATCGGCTACGGCATCGCCGAAGGCCCTGAAGTCGAAGACGACTATCACAACTTTGAAGCGCTCAACATCCCAGGCCATCACCCGGCCCGGTCGATGCACGATACCTTCTATTTCAACGCCAACATGTTGTTGCGCACCCATACCTCGCCGGTACAGGTTCGCACCATGGAATCCAAGCAGCCGCCGATCCGCATCGTCTGCCCAGGCCGCGTGTACCGTAGCGACTCCGATATCACCCACTCGCCGATGTTCCACCAGGTCGAAGGCCTGCTGGTTGATCGCGATATCAATTTTGCCGATCTCAAAGGCACTATCGAAGAGTTCCTGCGGGTCTTCTTCGAGAAAGAACTGGCCGTACGTTTCCGTCCTTCCTATTTCCCGTTCACCGAGCCATCCGCTGAAGTCGACATGGAATGTGTGATGTGCAGCGGTAAAGGTTGCCGTGTCTGCAAGCAGACTGGCTGGCTGGAAGTGATGGGCTGCGGCATGGTTCACCCGAACGTGCTGCGAATGTCCGGCATTGATCCAGAGGAGTTCTCCGGCTTTGCCTTCGGCATGGGCGTCGAGCGTCTGGCCATGCTCCGTTACGGCGTGAACGACTTGCGTCTGTTCTTCGACAACGACTTGCGGTTCCTCGCGCAATTTCGCTAGTCGTAACGAATTCTTAGGAGAGCAGGATGAAATTCAGTGAACAATGGCTGCGTGGCTGGGTTAGCCCGCAGGTAAATCGCGACGAGTTGGTTGCCCGTCTGTCGATGGCCGGTCTTGAGGTCGATAGCGTGACCCCGGCCGCCGGTGTATTCAGTGGCGTGGTAGTGGGCGAGGTGCTGAGTACCGAGCAGCACCCTGATGCCGACAAACTGCGTGTGTGCCAGGTCAGCAATGGCGCGCAAACCTTCCAGGTCGTGTGCGGAGCGCCAAACGTGCGCCCGGGCCTGAAGATTCCGTTCGCGATGATCGGTGCAGAACTGCCGGGCGATTTCAAGATCAAGAAGGCCAAGCTGCGGGGCGTTGAGTCCAACGGCATGCTGTGCTCGCAAGCCGAGTTGCAAGTCGGTGAAGGCAACGATGGTCTGATGGAGTTGCCGGTCGATGCGCCGGTGGGCGAAGACTTTCGCGTGTACCTGGACCTGGAAGACGCCAGCATCGAGGTCGACCTGACCCCCAACCGCGGTGACTGCCTGTCGCTGGCCGGTCTGGCCCGTGAAGTCGGCGCGCTGTATGCGGCTCCGGTCACCCGTCCGGTGGTCATGGCCATTCCTGCCGTGCACGACGAAGTGCGTTCGGTAGAGGTGCTGGCACCAGCCGCGTGCCCGCGCTACTTGGGCCGTGTCATCCGCAACGTTGACCTGTCCAAGCCAACCCCGCTGTGGATGGTTGAGCGTCTGCGTCGCGCTGATGTGCGTAGCATTGATGCTGCCGTCGACATCACTAACTACGTGATGCTAGAACTCGGTCAGCCGCTGCACGCCTTCGATCTCGCCCAAATCAATGGCGGCATCCGCGTGCGCATGGCGGAAGAGGGCGAGAAGCTGATTCTGCTGGACGGTCAGGAAGTCAGCCTGCGCGGCGATACGCTGGTGATTGCCGACCATACCCGCGCCCTGGCGATTGCCGGTGTGATGGGTGGCGAGCACAGCGGTGTATCCGCGACCACTCGAGATGTGTTCCTTGAGAGTGCGTTCTTTGATCAGATCGCTGTCGCGGGCAAGGCCCGTTCGTACGGTCTGCACACCGATGCTTCGCACCGCTACGAGCGCGGTGTTGACTGGCAACTGGCCCGTGAAGCCATGGAGCGCGCCACTGGCCTGCTGCTGGAAATCACTGGTGGCGAAGCCGGCCCGATCATCGAGACCGTCAGCGAGCAGCACTTGCCGTCGATCGCCCCGATCACTCTGCGTGCGCAGCGCATCACCCAAATGCTGGGCATGGAAATGGATTCGGCGCAGGTCGAGCGTCTGCTCAGCAGCCTGGGCCTGAGTATTTCCGCCGACGGAGCAGGGCAGTGGCGCGTTGAAGTGCCAAGCCATCGCTTCGATATCAGCCTGGAGGTCGACCTGATCGAAGAGCTGGCTCGTTTGTATGGATACAACCGTCTGCCGGTGCGTTACCCGCAAGCGCGTCTGGCGCCCCAAGCCAAGGCCGAAGCGCGTAGCGATCTGCCTGAATTGCGCCGTCTGTTGGTGGCTCGTGGTTATCAGGAAGCGATCACCTACAGCTTCATCGATCCGAAACAGTTCGATCTTTTTAATCCGGGCGTCGAGCCGCTGTTGTTGGCCAATCCGATCTCCAACGATATGGCCGCCATGCGTTCGTCGTTGTGGCCAGGTCTGGTTAAAGCCTTGCAGCACAATCTGAACCGTCAGCAAGACCGTGTGCGTTTGTTCGAAAGCGGTTTGCGTTTTGTCGGTCAGCTCGAAGGTCTGAAGCAAGAGCCGATGCTGTCGGGCGTTGTTTGCGGTAGCCGTCTGCCGGAAGGCTGGGCGCAAGGTCGCGATACGGTTGATTTCTTCGACGTCAAAGCTGACGTGGAAGCTGTGCTGGGCTTCGCTGGTGCACTGGATACGTTCACCTTCGTTCCGGGCAAACACCCGGCGCTGCACCCAGGTCAAACCGCGCGCATTGAGCGCGAAGGGCGTGAGGTCGGCTTTATTGGCGCAATCCACCCTGAATTGTCGAAGGCTCTCGGTCTCGACCGCCCTGTCTTCGTTTTCGAGCTGATCCTGGCTGAAGTGGCGCTCGGTAAAATGCCGAAATTCCACGAGTTGTCGCGCTTTCCTGAAGTGCGTCGTGACCTTGCACTGATCGCACACAAAGACGTCGCAGCCTCCGCTGTATTGGACGTAATTCGTGAAAATGCAGGCGAATGGCTCACAGATCTCAGGCTGTTTGACGTATATCAGGGTAAAGGTATTGATCCTGATAGAAAAAGCCTCGCAGTTGGCTTGACCTGGCAGCATCCATCGCGCACTCTTAATGACGATGAGGTGAATTCGACGACGCAAAATATCCTCACCTCGCTCGAACAAAGGTTGAACGCCACGTTAAGGAAGTGACGTATGGGGGCTTTGACGAAAGCTGAGATGGCGGAACGTCTGTATGAAGAGCTGGGCCTGAACAAGCGGGAAGCCAAGGAATTGGTAGAACTGTTTTTTGAGGAAATCAGGCACGCTCTTGAAGACAACGAGCAGGTCAAATTGTCGGGTTTCGGCAATTTCGACCTTCGGGACAAACGCCAGCGGCCTGGCCGCAACCCGAAAACGGGGGAAGAAATCCCGATCACGGCTCGCCGTGTGGTCACCTTTCGTCCAGGGCAGAAGTTGAAGGCCCGAGTTGAGGCTTATGCTGGAACCAAGTCATAACGACGAACTTCCCGTTATCCCGGGCAAACGTTACTTCACCATCGGTGAAGTCAGCGAACTGTGTGCTGTAAAGCCACACGTGCTGCGTTACTGGGAGCAGGAGTTTCCTCAACTCAACCCCGTCAAACGCCGCGGTAACCGCCGGTATTATCAGCGCCAGGATGTGCTGATGATCCGGCAAATCCGTGCGCTCCTTTACGATCAGGGTTTCACCATCGGCGGCGCACGCTTGCGTCTGTCCGGCGATGAAGCCAAAGATGACACCACCCAATACAAACAGATGATCCGGCAGATGATTGCCGAGCTCGAAGATGTGCTGGTTGTGCTCAAGAAATAAAAAGCTGCGTTTGAATGCTTCCAGTTTTCAAAAGCTTGCGATATATTCTTGAGCGCTCTTCGAGGCGAAGAGCGATTTACAAAACCAATCGGGGCGTAGCGCAGTCCGGTAGCGCACTAGCATGGGGTGCTAGGGGTCGAGTGTTCGAATCACTCCGTCCCGACCATATAATTCAATGACTTAGACCAACTTTCGCGAGTTGGGCTTTTTCATGCGTAGGGACTTTTGCGGGGGTTCATCCCGTTTTTCTCCTCAAGATGGTCAGAGCCGGTCCTCGCGAATCGGTTGCCGACACTTTGTTTGCCGCCTCAATCAACTGCTCAAGCTCTGCGGTAGAATAGTGGCTCGTAACGCTACCATTCTTGTGCCCCAAGAGCGCCTTCCGATCCTCCAGTGTCACGCCCGCCGCACGAAGCCTTCTGCCAAAGGTGTGTTTTAGGTCGTGAATCCTGATCGATCTGAACCCAGGGTGTGCCGGTGACTTGTGTTCCATTTCCCACTTCGCCGCCGCTCTTACCCTGGCCTTCTTCCACGCTGTGTCATTCATCCGGTGCATCGGGGTTGGTCCGTACTCGTCCGACTGCCCATACGGGAAGACATACTTCGAATGCAGGCCGCGCTGTCCATCGATGACCGACATCGCCACCTTGTTCAGCACCACCAGCCTTTCATCGCCATTCTTCACGCCAGACTTTTCACTCCTCCCGCCAAAGTCAGCAGGGATCAGGAACACACTCGTTCCCAGTTCCGGCACTCGGATTTCCCAATCCCACTGAAGCTTGCAGACTTCCTGCTCTCGGCAACCCGTGTTCACCTTGTAGAGTGACATCCTCAACAGGTGGTCAGGGATTTCCGAGAACAACATCGACTGCTCTGCCCATGACATGGGGTAGGGCTTCCTGCTCGACTTCCTTTCCTCCAGCATCGAGATCATCGGCACGCTATCCAGCCACGGCCGTTTCTCTGCGTCTCGCCACTTCCTGTGGCACAGGTTCAAGATCCGAACGATTCGCTGTAAGGCGATGTTCACCGTGCGGTTTGAGACGCCTGGCTTCACCTTCCCCTTTTCGTTCTTCGTCGGCTTCTGCCTGTCGCGCTTGAAAGCCGCCAGTGTTCCGTCATCTATATGGGTGATCGGCAGATCCCCGATGTACGGATCCAGCTGTTCAATGTGTGATGCTGACAGGCCAATCGACGCCTGATCCTTGAACTCCACCAGGAACCGCGTCGCTGCCTCACGCCAGGTTCTCACCTGGCGCACACCGTAGACCTTTTCCTGCCTGAGCTTTTCCAGCCGGTGAATCAGGTACTGCTCCGCTTCCTGCCTTTCGCTTGCTCCAGTGCTTTCCTGAAGTCGCTGACCTCTGACGACCTTGTCGATGTGCCAGATTCCGTTTCTCTCGTAGAGACCGGAGATCGTTTTTCGCGCCATTTATTAACTCCTTGGCGCCCACTGCGGGGCTGATTGTTGTCCTGATTGGCCGCTTTATCAATTGCCATGGACTCAACGTAGGCGTCTGCCCACTGGTCCAGCTCGATCCGGTCGAAGCCGACGCCCTGCTTCCCGATCGGGAATTCACGAACGTTCGGCCGGACTGTTTTGTTGAATTCGTCCCGGCACATGCCGAGATAGCCGTATGCCTCGCCGGCGCGTATGAAGCGCGGGAGGATTGGCGCGACCTGGGCCGCGCTTCGATTTGCCATGAGGCATTGCTCCATGCCGCGCATGGCGGCAGAAGGTGGTGGTGGGTTATGCGCAGGCTTTTGCCAGAACTTCGTCGGCAATTTTCATTGCTGCCCGGGCATCGCTCACGTAGGCAGGGTCGAAGCCGCCGCACAGGTGGATGGTCGCTTGGCAGGCGCGCAGGTTCTCGCGGTTGAGTTTCAGCGCGGCGACCAGCTCATCGTGCAGTCCGCGCTCCTCGCGGCAGATATCCCAGAAGCGCTGGCCCCAATGTCCAGTCGGTGGCGGATTACTATTCTGTGCGCCGAGTGCCAGTGCGCCGACCACAGCGTCCAGCAGATCGCGCTTGTAGGCGTTATCGCCGTCGATGCTCAGGCCCTGCCGGCGCAGCGCGTCGAGCGCGTTATTCAAGTTCGCCTCGGGCGATGGCAGCACCAGGTCAAAGTCAGCTTTGCCCGGCCGGCAGACGATGACAAACATCTGGCAATCGATCGGCAGGTGTTGGGCGATATCCGAGATCGATTCGATAGCGGCTTCGCGCAGGTGGTGTTTTTGATCAGACATGCGAATACCTCGCCCGCCGTAGGCCGGCAGGCTGTTGAGTGGTTGGGGTTATTGCAGGATCAACTTGGCCGGGACGCTCACCGCAGCGCCGCGCTTGGCGAACACCACGGCGCGGAACACCGCGATGGTTCTGGTTTCGCCGGTCTGCCGGTTGAACGGGTCGTTCGTCATGTCGGCCAGCCAAGGGTGCCGGTGGCCAACATCGACCCAGACGCCGTACTTCGTGATCAGACGCTCGGCGTCGGGCAGGGCGAAGAGATCCAGCTGGCCCGCGACGGGCTGCTGATCACCCTCGATCGCGTTGATTGCCCAGTCCAGCGCTGGGCCGGTCAGTTCCTCGGTGCGGACGTTGACCATGTGGTTCATCGCTCGCGCCTCTGGAAGTCAGTGCAGCGCACGATCACTGTCTGGCCATCGTTCGAAAGCGGCGGCATCGTGCTGAAGGGAAGGTGGCTGCAATTGCGGTGGGCGTGGGTGCAGGTGGTGCACATGCCTCCTTTGGGTTGATGGGTCATGGCCGGGCCTCGCCGATGCGGGGGACAAAAACGCCGAGATCCTTCAGGCTCTGCAGCGCGATTGCGCAATCATCGCCGAAGGCAAACATCGCGCTGCCAGCACCTGATCGGCCTTTCTTGTGGCTGTTCTCGTGCCCGGGCACAAAGGCGATTCGCCCCTTGATCAGCAGAGTGGCCGATGCGGTGGCCATTGCTTCCTGAAACCACTCGGCATCCGTGCGGCTGAACACCAGCGCAATGCCGTTTCCATGAGCAATCAGGCGGCGCATCCAGAACCCTGTATCTGGGCCGTATGGCGGGTTCATCCAAACCCGGCCCGACCATTCCTTCGACAGGCCGTCATCGAAGATCGTGTATTTCGTCTTCGCCGGTACCGCCGTCACATAGTCGTGCGGGCTGGATGGGTCGAGGTCGAACTGCAAGCCGAGCCGGTCGAATATCCAGGCCGGCGTATACCACTCGACGCTCTTGTGCTTCGGTGGCGCCGCGCGGGCGCCGATCATTCCGGTCATCGCCACGGCCCCTTGTAGATTAGGTAGGCCATGTAGAGCGGGGCGAAGATCATGGCGCGGCCCTCCTGACATCCTCGACGGTCACAATGTGCGGGGTGATCTCCTTGATGGTGAAGAAGTCAGGCTGGCAGTGCTTCCGCGCCCAGGCCATCAGTGGACGCATTGCTCGCTCAAGATCCGCCTTCGCCGCAGTGTCGAGCGTTGGATAATTGTCGACCCACTCGCCGGCGTCGCTGTCATAGGCGCGCTCGCTAATGTGTTCGAGCAAATCATCCTGGTCTGGCAGAAAGGTCGCCGGGTCATCCTTGCACTCGGTACCGCGATAGACCGTGTCGCCTTCATATAAGCCCGACCTGAAGCTGGCCGGGTGGCCGTCCCCGCAGCTGTCATGCCCGTAGTTGTCTTTGAGGAGTTCGTCGAGGCTTTCGTAATCCCAGGAGCCGTTCTCGCCGGTGAGAGACCATTTTTCGCCGGTTGCTGGAGCTTCGTAGTCCGGAATCGAGTTCGCCGCAGCGATTGGCAGGGCCGCCCTGAACTGTTCGAGATATTCGGCTGGCTTTGATCCCCAGCGATTGACCATGCATTCGTCATCAACCGGCGCACCTTCGTCTTCTGCCTCGCCTGACGGCTCGCCCGGCATCATGAAGAACTCGCGCTCGACAGCCTGCAGCAGATCGGAGAAGTGCTTGGTGTTTTCGATGTTGACCAGCAGCGTCGACAGTTCGTGGTTAGAGCTGAGGCCGAACACGTTGTAGATGGGTGCCAGCTCTGGTTTATGTTTGGGCATGACTTCGTCCTCGCCGCTATTGCGGCTATCAAATTCACATGAGGGAGAGGTATCGTTGCCGCCATTAAAAAATGGAGGTGGGAAGTGGTCGTTCACGGAGTCGAGTATCGGTTTTGCTGCGCTTCAAGCGTTGTTGAAGGACACGATGGCCTTGCGCTTGAATGCTGGAGAGGTAACAACGGGCTGTTATTTGAGATATTTCGAAATGACGAGACACTCCGCTTTGAAGTGACCCTGTTCGTAGAGAATGTACCGCTTGAGCTGCTTGAATACGCCGTACCAATCGCCCGAGAACGCTTAGGGGATTTTGTTCCTTATCCCTGACACTTCGTCCTTGCCGCTATAGCGGCTGACTTTGAAGGGGGAGGGAGTTACTGGTATTTGCTGCTGATGCGCTCGGCGATGTCCTCGAGCTTTTCCGCCATGTACCGCATGTCGTTGTTGTCACGGCGAGAAACAACCTGGCAGCGGTGGACGTTACGACCGTCAAGGATCTTCGCTGCCAGCAGGATCAGCCAAGCTTCGAACTTGCGGCGGATGAAGTTCTTCATGCCTGCGGTACCGGGTGGCTCGCGTTCCAGCGCTCGAAGGCTTCTTGCGTAGTGGCTGCTTCGATCTTCTCGTCGCACTGGTTGCACGCCGCCACACCGCCCGAAGCGCCGACATCACGGTGACCTTGCTTGCACGGGTTCATGTGCCAGTCGTCATCCTGTTCCTGTTCAGCCACCTCAACCACCAGGTGCTTACCGCAGGAATGGCAGAAGTGCATGCCGTTTTCTTCCGGCCCATCCTCATGGAATGACCATTTCTCACCGCAGCCACTGCTCCAGATGCCGCTGTCGTCTTCGCGGTGCCACTCGCATTCGCCGCCGGCGAAGTCATCAATCCGCTGATCCGCTGCGTTCAGGCGCTGCTGCAGGGCGTCACGCTCGGCGCGGAGCTGATTGACCTCATCCTGAGCCTGGTCAACGATCTCCTGCGCTTCGTGCTTGTCGATCCAGTTGCCGATCCCTTCGGCCTTGAGCACCCGGCTGTTGTCAGGCGAGTGGATAAAGCCGTAGTGCTTGAGCGCGCAGATCTTGTCCCAATACTCAAAGCCTTTACGCGTTTTTATGTCACGCATCATGCAATCTCCATCGATACCAGATCATGGGCATTCACAACCTTCATGCCGAGCTCGCGGGCAATGTGCACTTCGAGCCGGGCGCCTTTCGAGTTCTCCCAGCCGGGCAGCACAGCAACCTGACCGCATAGGCCGAGCCGCGTCAGGTCGTAGGCCATGTAGTCGGCCCAGTCCGCACCGTCGACGACGCCGTGCTCTGCCGGGTTTTCGACGACGTATCCACGGGCGCGGAGATCGGCGGCCATCTTGTTGAAGGCAGGGAAGTTGAAGTCTTCGAAGCCAGTCATCGGTCCGGCCAGGTACAGGCGGTTGGCGCGATCGACGGCGAGCGTCACTCCAGTCACTGCTGGCGCCGGCGCAAGGTCGTGCCAGGTGTCGACCTCAAACTCCGCTGGCCGCAGCCCAAGGTGTTTCCCGTTTGGCAGCACCGCCGCCACCGCGCCGTGACTGTTAGTCCACACAGAGAAGATCTCGCCTTCACGACAGATCGGGGAGTCACCCTGCAAGAGTGCGGACGCAACTCCCGGCATCGGATCAGCCGTGACGGTCGTGAACATCTTGACCGTGCGCGGAACACGATCGCCAAACGGGTAGCTTTTACTGCGCTTGTGCAGAGCTGGGCAGTCGATGATGTTTTCTGTGGGCATGGGGCGTCCTATGCCGGGGCATGCCCGGGCGGTGGAGGGTTGGTTTCAGAGTTGTTTGAGAATGCGCCGGCCGATCCAGCGAACGACTGTGACCGCCTTGCTGTTGCCGATTGCCTTGTAGCGCGGGCCATCCGGACATTCGCTGGCAGGCTTACCGCGCCACGGGATCAGCGTGTAGTCGTCGGGCATTCCTTGAAGGCGTTCGCACTCGCGTGGGATGAGGCGACGAACAGAACTGGAAATATTGATCATGTGTCCATCGGTTTGATGACCAGGGGAAAGTGTCTGCGCCCCACCGCGACTTGATCTCGCCATCAATGGGGGAGTCGGACCATCAACTGTTCCGTCGCATCCGATTGGCGAGTTCACGACGACCGCGACCTGGCCGCCGGCATTCGCGTGACTTCCAGAGTGGTTCATCGCGCGCAGCGTCGGGGCAATTGAGCCTGCGTCGGCGCCATGATCCTTGCAGGAGAAGGCGAGGATGGCGTTTTCCTGGCCGTTGTTCCGACCTAGGGCGAAGGCTGTTGAGTCGCTTACGCCTGGATCCTGCGTTCCGTGAACAACCAGCAACCCGGATTCCGCATCCTGCTGGGTTGCGCTGCCGGCCGCTTTACCGTTGGCATTGAGTGTCCCGGCCACGATGAATGCCTCGGAGTCGGCGCGGTGGCTGCTTTGCGACTGAGCTCGAAGCGCTGGCGCGGTGATCGGGATATCGTCGAGCGAGTAACCTCCAGATTTTCGTCCACCACCGGCCAATGTTGGCGCCACGAAGAACGTCTCGCTTTCCATGTCGAGCCGGGTGTCCTTCGCGGTGAGTGTTGCTGATCGTTCGACAGATCCGCCAAGACTGTGGCCGCCGAACGCCGGCACACCGCAGAACACGCCAACCGCTGGCCCTTCATCGCCTTCGCAGTTCGGACAGCCGTACTGCCCTAGTGACTCCTCGAAGGTGTATCCACATCCGCACTGGAGCGCAGGGCCGAAAGGAGCTGATCCGGTAACGTCTTGCCCCTCGCCTCGGCGCGGCGCAGTATCCCGGCGCACGCCTTCTCGCTCAAAAAGTACCTCGGTGGGATCGAATCCGTCTCGAGCACTTGCGACAACGAACACACGGCGGCGTCGTTGGGCCAGGCCGAAATATTGGGCGTCCAGTATCCGCCACGCGATTGTTCTTTTGGGTCCATACACACAACCAGCGTCCGGCCATTTCTTCCCTGAAGGCTGCAGCTCGCAGTCTTCCCCAGCAAGCGCGCCAAGAAAGCATCCGAAGGCGTTGCCTTTGTCGCTGAGGACGCCGGGGACGTTTTCCCAGACGATGATGCAGGGCGGCTTTCGCTGGCCTGCTCGAACATAGTCAACTGCATCTGCGAGCTCCACGTATTTGATGGTGAGGGCGCCGCGCGGGTCGAGCAGACCCTGGCGCATGCCAGCGACACTGAAGGCCTGGCACGGTGTTCCGCCTACCAGTACATCCGGCGCTTCAATCTTTCCAGCCAGCACCAAGGCGCCGAGCTTGGTCATGTCGCCGAGGTTCGGTGTGTTCGGGTAATGGTGGGCGAGTACCGCGCTGGGGAACGCTTCAATCTCGGCGAACCATGTAGCGCACATGCCGAGCGGCTTCCACGCAAGCGTTGCCGCCTCGATGCCGGAGCAGACCGAGCCGTAAGTGATTTCCATGGGGGGATCCTCGCCGGCTGGCGTGATTCGTAGAAGTGGGGTATTTGTGTTCGGCCCGGCATGGGGCCGGATCAAGGAGAAGTTGATGTCGATAGCGACGATGGCTAGCATCGGGTCACTGCTGTTCGGACTTCTGTCGGCTGTGTTCTGGGTTGTTTCAGCAGTCGTAAAAGCTCCGCCACCTCCCGAGCTTGAAGGAAAGCCCGATGGAAGTTACTGGGGTGGAAACGTACTAAATGGCGGCGATCTGTATGGCACGCTCAGAGCACAGTCAAAATGGAACAGTCGCGCTGCCTTCGCGGCCTCTGCTGCGGTGCTGCTTCAGATTGCAGTTGGTTTTCTGTAAGGGGGGGGGCTCGCTCAAGCCGCGATGCGCGGGATCATCACGCCAAGGTCTGCCAATTGATGTAGGGCGCCCGCACACTCTTCACCGAACGCGAACATCGCGCTACCAGCTCCTGATCGACCTTTCTTGTGACTGTTTTCGTGACCAGGCACAAATGCGATCCGGCCTCTGACCAGGAGGGTTGCCGAAGCGCTGGCCATAGCTTCCTGAAACCATTCGGCGTCTGTTCGGCTGAAGACCAGCGCAATGCCGTCGCCGTGAGCAATTAGGCGCCGCATCCAAAAGCCGGTGTCGGGGCCATACGGTGGATTCATCCAGACTCGGCCCGTCCATTCCTTAGACAGGCCATCATCGAAGATCGTGTACTTCGTCTTCGCCGGTACCGCTGTCATATAGTCGTGCGGGCTGGACGGATCAAGGTCGAACTGCAAGCCGAGCCGATCGAAGATCCATGCTGGCGTGTACCACTCGACACTCTTGTGCTTTGGTGGCGCCTCGCGAGCGCCGATCATTCCGGACATATTTGATTTCCAGTCAGGCGCCGCCCTCCGCGACCGGTGGTGGCGTGAAGTAAGTTTGTGAGCTATTGCTTGATGGCCTGGCATAAAGCCGGATTAAGGAGAGCGAGATGGTTAAATATCACGAGATGCGAGATGACGAGTTCACCCCTAAATGCCCTAAGTGCGGGTACGCAGCATTTGTCGCGGTGAACAACGCATACGTTCATCGAACCAGCTTTGCCATACCGATGATCGTTTGCGCTAATTTGGAATGCCAAGCTGTGCTTGGGGTTCTCCCCAAGGAATCGGTCTGGCCCGACTGACTCGCTATTCGACGCCCGTCGCGGCGAATGCTTCAAGCTGCCGCGACCACTTTTCCTTAATCACCAATTCCGGTCGCGACATACTCACGAAGCGTTCCGACTCACTTTCCGGCGCTGCGGCCAGATTGATGATGAACGTCGACACCGTCTCCTGCCATTCCTCGAAGTCGTGGCGCTCGCCGAGAACATTAAGGGCATCATCTAAAGCCTTCGACACAATCAGCGACCGCTTCTCGGCGCCGATCCGATCGAGCAGCGCCTTCTCCTTGGCTCGCTTGTCCTTCTGCAATTGCGCATTGCTCTTGGCCATGGCCTACCTCTTCAATTCCGCTGGCCGGCAAGTCCAGCCAGGTCTGTCGTTTGCGTTGTTGGGGTCTGGAACGTCTCACGCTGCAACCTTCACCTGATGCCAGGCGCCGGCGGCGTAGAACAGCTTCGCGGCTTGGGCTTCATCCATCGATATCTCATCGGGAATGGCGATCCAGCCTGATGCGACCAGATGGGTCGGGTTCGCGCTGTTGCGCAGCTCCAGGTAGTAATGCTCGATGGCATCAGTCAGGCGCTCGACCTTGTAGATGCCCTCCGGCGAGATCTCGACCGACTTGATGTACTCGGCGCCGCGCTCGTCGCGACACATGGCGGCGATGTAGATCGTCCAGCGGTAGGAGAAGTCGAATATCGCGTTGGCGATCGCCAGACTCCGGATCTGCCGGAAACTCTTCCAGTTCGCCATGATCTGGCTGCCGCTGGGATCAATGTTTACGACCGCGACGTGGTTGGTTCGCAGCAGCGCCCGGCAACTGCGTTCGGCCCGGGCGAAACCGTTATTCGGTTTGCGTTTCGACTTCATACCGAGTCCGCCATTTTTCGCAGAGCCCTGCGGTCAGCGGCCGATATCGGCTTCGGGCGCCGCTTGAGGACCGTTTCAGGGTCTACCCAGTCCCGCCGCGAAGGCCTTGGCATCATGCGTGCCGGCGGCAACTCTTTGAAGCTGGCGCCGGGCCGCGTCCAGAAGTCGGCCATCGCAGCGGCGATCTGTTTCGACTCAGTCTGCTTTGCTCGAACCGCGTTGAGGTTGAGGCTGATCATGCTCAAGCTCCCAGTCTATGGGCCTGTGCCCGTGCTTTGTCCGCGACCTCATCAACCATGCGGTTCAGCTCCAGGTTGAATTGGACGAGCTCCCTGTGAAGGTTGGCGATGTAGTCTTCGTCGCGGTAAATCGTTTCGATGTAGAGCTGACATTCCTCGTCCTGTCGAGAATCGAAGGACAGAAAGTCCCACCATTGCCTGCCCGTTACGAACATGCAGCCCTGAATCTGCGGCATATGTTCCTCGGGCATGCCCTCCAGCCAAGTCCTGACGTGGATCGCTTCATTGAAAGGGCACTTTGATTCGGTACCACCGTCGTCGTTTATCAGGCCGTCTGGCGAGCAGCCGAGCCAGTCATACTTCGGGTGAACGATGAATTCCGACGGCACAACAATGTTTCCTGTCAGCATCTCGTAGGCGTCTTGAGCCTTCTGTTCTTCCGTGTGGCCCCACTTCATGGAGGCACTGCTGACGTTGTGCTTGGACTTCTTCGCCAGTCGTTCGAAGCACAACTCGCGCATGTAGGAGGTGCGCGCGCCCATCGGCTCTCGCTTCCCATTCTTGTCAGGCTTCCCCCAAGCGATCACATCTTTGAATCGACTGGCCGTCACTCGACCAGACCGGTCTGAATGCCACTTTTCAGTGCCTTGAAGTTCGGTTCTCACTACGCCGCTTCCTCGACCTGAGACAGATCGTCGCCGGTGCCAGTCAAGTCGGTGAAGTCAGCATCAACGGTTGCTGCCATGCTCTTGAGTGCTTCATGACACTCCAAGCCGATCGCCGCGCGCTGCTTAGGCTTGAGAGCTGCCCAAGCTGCCGCATATGCATCGATGTCCTGTCGCTTCGCTACGACCAGCAGGTCAGCGAATACACCGTCGATTTCCGGTGATGGGGATTTCGGTCCAAAGGACACTTCGGCGGCGGCAGCGGTGTTTGAGGCTTGCTTCGCAGGGGTGATATCGATTTCGCCACCGTAGGAGTTTTCGAACTCATCAGGTGTGTAAACACCGAGGATGACGTCGGGGCAGAAGAGCCGCGCCCATTTTTTCGTCACCAGATACGCGATTTGTTGTTTTGGATCTTCGGCCCATAGTGTCGAGTTCCGGGTGCGAACCTGAGTGAGCAGAAGTTCCAGAGTGCGAGGTTCATCCTCGCCCTTGAACGTTGCCCAGACCTTGATCCCAAGCCCTTTCTCGTCGTCGAAGCTCCACCCCGGAACGCGGTATTTCTTGAACTCGCCCGTGTCCTCGTCCTTCTTAGTTCGGCTGGTCACTTCGCGCATCTTTCCGATGACGTTTTCCCAGGTGCCGAACCACTCGAAGTTCAAGCGGCCCTTAACTGGCGCCTTGGCAGTGATCACGGCGTTGACGAGCTGAGCCTCGTAGCTCAATGCGCCGCCGTTGACGATGAAAGTCTTCTGCGCAACAGCGAATGGGTTCATCTGCCACTGCATCGCTTGAAGCACCACTGCCATGCAGTCGGCTTGATTGCCCTTAAGATGCTTGGGGACTGTTGTCACGCCCTTCGACATCATCAAGGCGAGATCGCTCATCGACTTCATGGTGTTCGGGTCGAGAATCAGCGCTGCCGCGTTGTGGGACGGTTCTTGGTAAGTGGTAAGGCCGGTCGGGGCTTGGGTGTCTGAGTCGTTCATTGCGCTCTCCTTGGCCGACGATGTGTTCGACGATCTTTAGAGGGGAAGGGAAGGGTTAGAAGCGAATTGCACGAAGCCAGGATCGGGCGGTGTCGATGTTTACATCGAAGCCCAGCGCGACGACCTCGACGATGTCCTCGACCGCTGGCGCGGTGGTTGTCTCGTCGTCGAATTCAGCGGCGATCGCCTGCGTGTTGTTAGGTGCGACCTCGACCTTCTCTTCGATCAGCGGCGTTACCGCGGCAATGATCGGGGCCGGCGCGGCAGCTTGTGCGCGCAGGCGGGCCAGTTCTTCCTGATCACGTTGGTTCTGCTCGTCCTTCAAACGCTGGGCGTCTTGATCACGCTGCAGTTGCTCGCGCTGCCGGTTGAGTTCTGCCTGCTGGTCTGCAATGCGCTGGCGATCTTCTGCTGCGATCCGTTGGCGTTCCTTTTCTGCGTTTTCATCGGCAATCCGTTGCTTCTCGCGCAACTCGTCGAGCTCTTTTTGCTGGACTGCCAGCTTGGCGGCAGCCTCTTCGCGCTCGACGGCGGATCTGTGCAGGGTTTCGAGCTGCTCAATAGCGTTGTCACGGGCGATGGTGCCTTCCGCTTCGAACTCGGCATATTCCTCTGGCAGGATTACCGACTCTTTGACGTTCTGCAGGACGCTCGCAACATCGGAAGCGCTACGGCTCGCGTATGCAGCAGCGACTGAGCTGAATCGGTTGATTTTCACTCGGATGGTTTCGACACGCTCAGCCTCGATACGCTCGCGCTCGGCTTTGGCGTCTGCCGCACGCTTTTCTTCGGCCTTAATGGCTTCGTCGACAGGGGCTTCAATCGCCAGAACTCGATCCTTCAGCGCTTCGCCAAACTCTTTGACCTGGTTGACGCGAGCCTGGGCTTCTTTGACTTTCTGCTGATAAGGAACGAGTGCGGTCTTGGTAGTGTTTGCCAAGGCGTAGCGCACGTCGCGGATGTCGACTCGCACTTCCTTGGCACTTGCCAGCCCCTCACTAGTCGAGCAGTCAACGACGAGCTTCGCGTAACTGGTTTCCAAACGGACGATCTGTTCCTCATGCGGCCGATACTCGGCGATGTCAGTGACGGCAACTACTGGAGCAACAGAGTTCTTTGTGTCTTCGGCTGCGCTCATTTCGATGGTTTCCTGCGAGGGTACTTGTTGGGCTTTTGCGGACATGACGGTTCCTTGCAGCGCCGAGCGCAGCATGTGTTTGTGTTGTTTATTGAGTGATTCGGTCAGCGAGGGCGCTGAGCAGCATCAGGAAGGTGAAGACGCCGATGGCCGAGAACGAGCCGCGCCGGATCAGAATGCGGCGGGCAAGTTGCCGGGAGGTCAGCGGAACACCTTGTAAGTGGTCGACTGCGGCGGCTGGCAGGTGCTGGAAGATTCACGCGCCACGTTGTAGCTGGCCATAACGATCAGCAAGCGGCCCGCGAGAACCCAGAATACGATCTTCATGGACGAGCCCTCACTGCGATGCGTCCGCCTTTCATGGTGACCGACAGGCGCTGCGGGAGGTTGTCGACCAGATCATCGCGCTTGCGGCCGATCACCTCGTTAAAAGGGAGGCCGAAGCCGAGGATGGCGAAGCGGCGCTCAATGTCGTCGAACTGTTCATCAACCAGCGTTTTTACCGGTGGCGTTGTCATGCTGCAGCTCCTTGCGTGATCAAAGCGTTATAGGAGGCGTATATCTGGTCGATGCGGGCGCGGTAATGGCGCTGCTCATCGGTGTCGATGGCGCGCAGCAGGAAGGCTAGGGTGATCGCCGAAGTTGCCGCGGCGCTTGCGTTGGGTTTACCGAGGTCGCGGATCATGTTTTCGATCTCGCCTTCGATCCAGGTGCAAGCCGTCTGGTGGTCACGCTGCTGGACGTTCATTTCAACCCCCAGAACTCACCGTAAGCGACCACTGCTTCCGCGACTCGCTTGGCCCGTGCCTTACGGTCGACGAGCTCCTGAGCAGCCATCAGCGCTTGACGCCGGGTGCGTTGCTGTTCGGCAGTTTCGTAGTCGTGGAAGTCTTCAACCTTCGGCGCTTTTGGGCGCCCCCAGTCGTCGTAGCGCCTGTCCCACTCTCGGGCCTGCGCACTGTCTGCATAGCTGGTTGCCATGGTCGCCTCCAGATTTGGCTGGGTTATTCGTTTTCCAGCGGCGGAATTACCATCCAGTGCGTGAAGTTCTTCGGCCAAGTCCTGACGACCCAATCCTGCTGAACGCGCCGAACACCTCGGGCTGGGTAAGAACTGCCGGGCTCGTATTTCTTCACGCAGATGACCAGCACCTGGTATGGGGTGCCGAGATCTTCCGGAGGCCTCTCAGAAACAGGTATCCAGTTACTCATGCCGCCTCCGGCCAATGGCGCTCAATGCTCTCTTTGGCGTACGGCGACAGGCGCGCATAGCCGTTTACCGATCCGCACCCCGGCATGGTTCCTTCAAGCTCGACGCAGGCGCGGACGTCGCAGCGGCGCGAGCAAACCCAGCCACCGTAGTGGCATTGGTGGACTTCACCTTTCGGCTCGGGGTGATAGGCGAGGCCGCCTTTCCACGATGGCGAGCCGCGCAGCTTCAGCCCGCAACCTCGGCAAACCGCTTGTGTGTCGGTGCAGTTGTGCATGACGACCTCCAGTGTTTGGGGTTAGGCGGTGGCGGGGACAGCTTCACGGAATCGCGAAGGGCTCCAGTCGCACGACTCGTCAGCCGGGATATGGCCGAACATCAGCGTGCAGCGGCGGCAGTGCACGCAGTCGCCGCAGGTTTTGCCCTCGGGCAGGTTCATCTGATCAGCGTTGTCCGCCGACCGTGGATACGGTGCTCGTTGTTCGGCCATGATTTGCTCCACTTGATTGATCCAACAAAACTCGCAGTGCACTCATCCGCTCCGCTGGTTGCCGTTGGGCGCAGGGGTAAGTGCATTCGGGTGGTGTCGGGGAAGGGTGACTAAATCGCTAAAGGAACCAGCGAGCTTGGCCGATACGTCTTGGCATTAATGCCAAATAATTGAGATCTGGAGATATGAATGTTTCTGAGTAAAGTTCGCAGTGCTACATCCATCGCGGTGATTGCTCTCGCTTATGCTGTCCCATCTCCGGCTGCCACCGACGTTGTCGCAGACCACAACACTGCGGTTATGGCTGTCGCATCCACCCAGGCGTGCGCGAAGAAACATCCAGAAGCAGGTATCACTTTAGAAAAATTCCTGACGGAGCAGAAAGAGGGCATGACTGACGAGATGGCGAAACACATCCGTGATGTTGCTACAAATCCTCGGTACGAAATGGAAGTGAAGCAGTCGATGGAATTCTTCAATTCCAAAGGCGGCCAGAGCTTGCTGGACAGCCTTTGTGGCGGGTTCATCACCGCGAAGTAAATGCCTCGCTTGCTCACTTCGCTGTGATTCATTCCTGATGCAGGTGGGCGGTTATAGGCCGCAGTTTCGTCCGCATCGGGGTGGGATCTGGCCGGGGCTCAACCGGCATTCGGCGGAAGGGGTAGCCCAATAGGCGACCGGTTGGCACATCCGCTGCCCGAGACTTAGCCTCAGATCACACCCCGATGCGCTCTCATAGAGAGGATCGGGCAGTTAGCGACAGGCTGTCGCGGCGCTGGTTGGTCATGTTGCGAGCTTGTCAGCCTTGGATAGCAGGGCAGTGCAGACGCGCTCGTCGTAGCGATCTGTCGTTCGATACCTATCGACAACCTCAACGATCACCGCTGACTTAGCTCTGGCCCATGCTTGATGCGCCTCCTCGGCAGTCTCGAAAACGCCAAGTCCGACACGCTTGCTGTCCGAGAGTCGAATCCGAGCAGCAAAGGGAAGGCCGCGTGCATTGCGAGTTACGCCAACCGGAAGGTCGCCCCGTACTGCGGCGCAGTCATTCATTAGCGTGTTGACATACACCGGAACAAATACGGACGTTTCTGGGCGATACAGCTTTTCCCACGGCCGAAGAATGTCCTTGTCTAAGTGATTGCCCTGCCATGGCTGTTGCTGCATCCAAGTCTTGAAGCTCATGAACGAGCGCCAATCATCGGATATCTTGCAAACGTCATAACCAGGTCGACGCGCAGCTTCCTTTCCGTAGCACCGACCAATGATTCCCTTCCACCTGCTGTAGTAAGGACTCATTGGCTTGCTTGCTGAGGCGCCTCCCTCCGGTTCGTCGTTGATCCCGAAGCCTTTGATCAATCCTCTGTGCGACATGTCCCGTCTCCACTGAATTCAACAATGCCGCCTCATAGAAGCGGCATCAGTAAATCTGTGGCGCCGTGACCCGCTGCTGGCGGCCGTCACTGGCTTGAATCCAACTACCGAGAATTCCTCGGTAGTTCAAAATTGTTCCTCCAGCCGCGGGCCTTTCGGCTTGTTCTCCCGCTGGATAACTGCTTTCGACGTTTTACGCTGCACGCCCGGGTCAGTTGCCAACCCTCTGAACCGTTGAGGCCGGTTCATCGCTGCCTTTGAATCTGGGCCGGTGGTGATCCGGCAAGGTGAAGCGGTGGGTCTAAAGAGCGGTGGGTCTGTTGAGGCCCTTCGCAGTGGCTGTGTGTCGCTGCGATGGGTGAACAATACCTCCGGTATTGTATGTGGTCAATACCGCCGGTCATGTATTTTTGTAAAGGCATGAAAAAGCCCGCTCAGTGGCGGGCTATGGGTCAGGTCAGGGAAAACAGTTGGGGGAATTACGGTGTTTGGTCAACCGGCGAAAGCGGCAAAATCATCTAGGCCTCAGTTCCGAGGTATGGCGCTACATCCCAATCAATAATGTTCGCCGTTACCCGCTTTATCCATGGAAGCTTAGCAACGTACTTTGCCGCTTCATCACTTGGATAGTTCGCACGAATAACGTCGTTTTCAGCGACGGCATTAAGAAATGGCAGGCCGTAGGGTTCGTCGTTTTCTATTTTCTTCAACTTAACCCGAAAATCGCGCTCTTTCTGATCGTCAAATTCGTCTGGAGGTACCGCTAGGAGCTCAAGCTCAACGGCATAGAACCTTTTTTTGAGATCGTTGTGATCCCAAGATTTTTTAGCAGTGCCGACAACCAGATCAAAGGCGGAGAATGTTACAACGACGGCTGATGCGGCAATCGCAAACTCAGGGGGGGCCTTCGCGACCAGAGCAGCCGCGACTGCTGAGCCGAACAAGACGGTAACAAACGACATGATGGTTTTCAGCTTTGCAAAGAAAGCGGATCTGTACGAGTGGTACTTGATGCACCTCTGCACATAGAACTCAATGTCATATCGTTTATCGGCTGCTTGAGTCATTAGGATTTGGTCTCGGAGGAGCAGGACGATTCTGTGATATCACATTTGGCGGCAAGCCGTCATTAACGACTCTGTGGCGCCCATGATCCTTGCTCTCATTGCTTGGCTTCGGTCCTGTTACTGGCGGCTTCTTGTCTTTGCTCATGCTGCGCTCCGTCGATTAAAGCATTCAATGTGAGTGGGCATTCCAACCAATATGCACCTTGGAAACTCCTACAACATCCCGCCGCGCCAAACCACGCGACCAATGATACGCACTTCATTTATTTCGCCATCGCGCAGGATCTCATCGCCATAGCGCGCCTTATCCGAGTTGTCGCTACGGATGATCCAGCCGTCGATGTCTGACTTCACGAGTCGCTTCACTATCGTTCCTTTGGTGGCGCTCTGCATGGCGAAGATCTGACCGTCTTTCGGTTCGATCTTTGACTCATCCACCAGCAGCACGTCTCCATCGTTGATGGTCGGCTCCATGCTGTGGCCGTTCGCGTAAATGACGTCCAGGTGTCGCTGGTTCAGGTTATTCGCCCGCAGCCAAGACGACTTGAAAGCCATGACACCGCGAATCTCTACGTGAGGGTTGTCGTCGCCTTCACCGGTCGAACCGCGTGCGGTGAGCTGCAATACGCCTGTGTATGCCGGCTCATTTCTGAGGTCGAAGCTCCGCGGCGGTACGCGAATGTCGTCCGTCTCTCTATGAGAAGGGCGCATATCTGGGAGCGAAGCCGCCATCTTCTCGATCTGAGCGGCAAGTGTAGGGCTTATATCCGACACAGGGACCTGCAGCGCTTTCGCAAAAACCACAGCAGCGTTAACGCTCAAGGCTGTGCGCCCATTCATAAAGTGGCTCACAGCGCCTTGCGTCACGCCATCGCCCAGTTCTGCGGCGAGTTTTTCTTGGGTGAGCTTCAGCTCCCCGCGCTTTGCCTGGAAGAGGGATTTCAGACGAGCGCTGTCTTGCAGCTGCCAGTCAGATAACGGAAGCCGTCGTGAGTCTTTTTTCATGGCGTGATGTTATTACCCACGGTATTTACTTAGCCAATATCGCCGGTATTGACTGCTAACAATACCGGCGGTCATACTTGTGGTGAAATCTACGTAGAGGACGCCGCAATGCGCCGAATCCCACTCACCGAATTTGCCAAAGAACACGGCCATACAAAGGCCGCGCAGATGCTCGGCTGTACGCAGGGCGCCCTCAGCAAGGCGATCCGCGTAGGCCGTGATGTGTACGTGACCCTCGAAGACGACGGCAGTTTGTCGGCACAAGAGCAGCGTCCGTTCCCGTCCCAGAAATCCGCCGCATAACCAATTTCAACAGCCAGGAGCATCGAAGCATGTACATGGACCCCAATCAAAAGCGCGCCATCCCGGTGAAGGTTCGATTCGAACCCGTGCTTGATCGGATTCTGCGTAAAGCCGCGACCAAAACCCGTATGCAGCACGCCACCTACCTCTACGAAATCATCGAGTGGGCTGTGGCCAATGGTGTGATCGAGGAACTGATGCAGGACAAACAAGAAGATATCGCGGGCTAGAGGCCTTTTGGAGGCCCGAATGAGCATTGAACTTGAAAAGCTGCCGCCCAAGACGCGGCAGAAGGTAGAGGAGTTGATGCGCGCCAACGGCTGGAGCTTTAGCCGAGCGATCAACGAAATGATGGAAATCTCCATCGCCTGTGGCGCGCTTTCGGAAGTTGGAAAGAGGAGGGCAAGGATATTGGAGTTGGTGCCCCGAATTAGCCCCTCTGAGAGGGACTCTTCGGGGTAATCCAGAGGGCCTCTGCCAAATTCGAGACGAAAAAAAGCCGGGGTAGTGACCCGGCCCTCTTAAAACACGCTGTGGGAAGGATTATATGCAAACCACGCCACTTATCAATACCCCCAACAATGTCGCGACACGTTTTTCGAATTCTGAAAACGTGTCGCGTACCGAAATCGTCAGCCTCATAGATGGTGAGGCGGTCACAACCACTCTCGCCATCGCTGCAGGCTGTGGGGTGGATCACGCCAGCGTTATCAAACTGGTTCGCGCCTACGAGTCCGATCTTCAAGAGTTTGGACTTCTGGATTTCAAATCCGAAAGTACAGGTGGGCGCCCCACAGAGTTCGCCGTCCTCAATGAGCAGCAGTCGACACTCATCCTCACCTACATGCGCAATAGCGCGATTGTTCGCGAGTCCAAAAAGCGCCTCGTTAAAGACTTCTGGCGCCTGGTTCACGCCAAGCCGACCTTCGATTACATCGCCGCCCTCAACGACCCGCGCACATTGCTGGCCTTGCTCACTGACAACGTGAAGAAGGTCGTCGCCCTGGAAGCTGACAACACCGAGCTTTCCAATGAAAACCTGATGCTCGAGCAGAAGGTCGCCGCCGACGCGCCGAAGACAGCTTTCTTCGACGCGGTGACCGTCACTCACGAAACCTATTCGGTGGCCGAGGCCGCAAAGTTGATCGGCACCGGACAGAACCGCCTGATGGCATTCCTGCGCCAACGCCGTTGGGTCACCCTCCGCAAAAACGAGCCTATGCAGGGTCCGATTGAATCCGGCTACCTGACTGCAAAGCTCAGCACCTTTGAGCATCCGGAGAACGGCAAGACCACCGTGTCCACGCCGCGAGTGACCGGCAAAGGTCTGACAAAGCTCCAGGCCCTGTGGGCACGCCGTGACGCCGACCTGCTCGGAGGTGCGCTGTGATCACCACCGAACGCCTTCAGTTGCTCCTGCGCGTTGCTGATCGCGCACTGGCTCATCAGCGGACCATCGACGATATGGCCGAAGCCCAGCGTCGTCTAGATCAAGGCTATGCCGACTTCTTTGAAGAGCATGGCCGCCCATTTGACGATCGCCGCCCGATCAATCCGGAAGTCGAAGAATTCCTTCCGGTCATCGACGCGACTCGCCACCTCTATATCGCCCGCTGCAACGCCCGCCAAGCCGCCAACACAGCCAAGCGCAAGCTCAAGCTGGCCGTTCGTGCTGTCGAGCGTTACGACGCAGCCTCTAATACTCAGGAGGCCGCGTGATGGCCCGCATACGCACCGTCAAGCCCGAGTTCTGGTCGAGCGAGCAGGTCATGTCCTGCCGTCCGATGGCTCGACTGCTGTTCATTGGTCTCTGGAATTTCTGCGATGACGGCGGCAACCACCCGCTTGCGCCGCGAACCATCAAAGCCTTGGTGTTTCCGGGTGACGACATCACCACCGAAGAGGTGAGCAATCTGCTGGGTGAGCTGGAAGGCGCCGAGCTGATCCAGAGCTACTGGGTGAGCGGGAAGAACTACTTCCACGTCCGTGGCTGGAAGCACCAGAAGATCGAGAAAAAGAACTTCAAGTACCCCGGCCCGCCATCCGAATTCGACGACCAGTCGGAGAACATTCGACAACAATTCGCCGAGCAGTCGTCGACTGATCGTCGACCGGTAGACCCCGGAAGGGAAGGGAAGGGAATAGGAGAAGATCAACACAACTCACTACACGCGAGCGGTGAAAATTCGACTGACCCAACCAGTGCAGAATTTGCACCAGTTGATCCGGAGGTGGTTGATCCAAAGTCACCACGGGAAATGACCCTCGACTGGAAACCTGATCACAAGACCTTGAAGGCCTACGCCTTTCGCATGGCAATCCCCGTCGACACGTTCACCGATGAAGCAACCGCTGCTTTCGTATGCCACTACTCGGCATCCGGCCGCATCGAAACAGAGGCTTTCTGGGTCAGCTTGCTGGTGAAGTGGGTGAAGCGCGATACAGCCACTGCCAGCAATGTTCACCGCTTCCCTGAACGGCGCCCATCTGCTGAGCCTGACTTCGACAGCAGCGCATGGGCCACTGGGCTTGTGGTGAGCCCATGAAGCCAGCCAACCAACTGATGGCGACCATGAGCAACCTGCCGCCAGCCCTTCAAAGCCAGCCGCTCCACGTGACGACTGAGACGGTCGATGTCGTGAACGATCTGTTCCGCCGCCTCCGTGGGATCTTCCCGGCATGGCGCCAAGCGTGGCCGTCCACTGAAGCGCTGGACGCAGCCAAGGCCGAGTGGATCAAGGAGTTTGCCGACGCTGGCATCCGAACCTTGGAGCAGATCGAGTTTGGTATCCAGAAGTGCCGCAAGCTCAAGAAGCCTTTCGCGCCGAGCGTCGGTGAGTTCATCGCCATGTGCGTGCCGAGCCCGGAAGATTTCGGCATGCCTGCGCCGGCCGATGCCTGGCTCGAAGCGCTGATGGGCACCTACAGCCATGAAGCGGTGAAGCTCGCGGCGGAAGCGACGGGCCTGTTCGATTTACGAGCGGCAAAGCAGGAAGACAAGGGCCTGCGCGCCAGATTCGACCGCAACTACGAGGTGATCCTGCGCCGCGCTCAGGCCAACCAGCCGTTGGACGGGAAGATCGCCACGGGCATTGGCCACGACGGCCAAAAGAGCGAACTGGAGCTGGCCGAGGAGTTCGCCAGCCAACGCCAGGCTCGACTGTTGGCCACTCAGGGCGTTCCAACCACGGGCGCAGCGGCACGGGCGCAGCTGCTCGCCAAGTTCGGCAAGAAGACCACGGAGCAACGGACATGACCATCGACAAAAAAAAACTCCAGAAGCTGCTGTGGGCCGAGGCGGCGTCGTACCGTGCCGACTGCGCAGACTGGAAGCGCAACACCGAGGCGCTGCAGGAATTCCTCGGGGAGAAGACCGTGGAGGAGGTGGCGCTTGAGCTGCTGGCCGAAAACAAGCGACTTACAGCATTCGAAGAGGCCTATGCAACGGCCTGCAACGTCCGCAACCGGTTGATCGAAGAGAACGAGGCGCTTCGCAAAGACGCAGAGATCGGTCGGTTGGTTTTCCAGTTCTTTGACCGAATGGATGATCCGGCTGATTGCGATCCACTGGAGAAAAGCACGGGCGAATTTTTGCGGGCCGTTTCCGCCGCTATGGCCAAGGCGGTGCAGCCATGACCGAGTTCGCAATCCGCAGCCAGCGCGACATCAGCCGTCTGATGGGCGTCCTGCATGCAACCGACTTCACCAAACCCAAGATCGTGGTCATCAAGGACGAGAAACGCCCTGACATCTGTAACCGCAAGATGTGGGCAATGCTCAAGGACGTATCTGAACAGGTGGTCTGGCACGGCAAGAAGCTGACCAGTGAAGACTGGAAGTGCCTTTTCAGCGCCTCGCTGGAGAAGCAACGAGCGGAGCCAGGCCTCGACGGTGGATTTGTGGTGATGGCCGTATCGACCCGCAAGCAGTCGCAGAAGTGGTTCAGCGATCTGTTCGAGCTGATGCATGCCTTCGGCGCCGAGCAGGGCGTCAAGTGGACTGAGCAGGACAAGTGGGGAGGGCGCTACTGATGCGCGTAGCCATCAAGGAATCGAAGGCGCCCAAGCCGAAGAAGTGCAAGAACCCAGCGTGCGGGGAATCATTCGTCCCGCAGCGACTCGGGCAGGCGGTATGTGGATACAAGTGCGGTCTGGCCATCAAGGACGTCAATCAGGCGAAGGCCGGCAAGGCGTTGGCCCAGATTGGTCGCCGCGAGATCAAGGTCCGCAAGGAAAAGCTGAAGACCAAGGCGGATCACCTTCGCGAAGCCCAGGCCGCCGTGAACGAGTACATCCGTCTGCGTGACGCGCACCTGCCGTGCATCAGCTGCGACTCCATGCCGAACGACAACGACCTGATGACGGGCAGCCGCTGGGACGCTGGTCACTACCGATCTGTCGGCGCCTGCCCGGAGCTGCGTTTCGAGCCGCTGAACATCCACCGCCAGTGCGTGAAGTGCAATCGCAACCTGTCCGGCAACGCGGTCGAGTACCGAATCCGGCTGGTGCTGCGCATCGGCGCCGAAACCGTGGCTTGGCTTGAAGGGCCTCATGAGCCCCGTAAGTACACCGTCGAAGAAATCAAAACCATCAAGGCCGAATACCGGGCCAAGACCCGAGAACTGAAGAGGGCTGCAGCATGATCTACCCAAGCGTTCTGAACGCAGTTGTCTCCGCCCTCGCGGCCGAGGCCATCGACAACACCAGCAAACAGGCATGGCAGAAGCTGTACAACTCGGCCGACGAGGAAGAGGGCGGCGACATGGCGACATTGGTCCGCTCCCGTGGCGCTGAAACCATCGACCGTACGCAAGTGGACTGCTGGGTATCCGCCAGGCTGCACAGTGCGTTAAAGCAGAAGCACTGGGATGCGCTGGTGGCGAAGTACAGTACCCACAAGGGGCGCAAGGTGCAGGCTATCTCAGCGTTGCAGGCCCTCATCAACACCCCGGCCCCGAAGCTGTTCCTGTTCAAGGCGACCACTGCCTGGGCCATCCCGCAATTGAAGGGGGCGCGGCCGAAGGTGGCGACCTCCGTGTCAGTCGAGATCCCGATCGATGCGCCAGAGTGGCGCCGTGAGGCTGTGGTGAAGGCTGCGCTGGCTGCCGGTCAAGCGAAGGTGAAGCGTGACAGCTACCGATCCGCCGACATGATCGTGCTCAAGGACAGCTTCTACGACATGAACACCTGGGACAACGACGGCACACCAGAGTCAACACGCCGCCGGTGGCGTCAGGATATCGGCAAGGCTGCTGATGACCTGGTCAATGAGGCTCTGGCGCATGCCGCCGACATTCTCGGAGGCGAAGGGTTGCTGATTGAACAAGCTGCGTGATTGCCTGTTGACATCAGTGAGCGGATGAGCGAAATTAATCCCATCCTGTTATTCCTGCGTGTGTAGGACTGACAAACGAAACCCGGCCACCGCGCCGGGTTTTTTATTGGCTGGATTTCTAACTATCATGCGTCCTGAGAGATTTCGGCTGAGGAGCGACATGATTGGCTAGGCATATTTTTGTTGATAGTTGTGCGTTCGATGAGCTCTTCAAACATCGTATTGAGCCGAAGGAAATAGATGCCTCTGAGTTTCAGTTTTATGTCACGGGCGAGGTACTGAAAGAGCTCAGCAATATCCCCGAGCGACCTGAAGAGCCTGGGAAAAAGGCGTTTATTGATCGAATCTCGAAGAGCGGAGAAATGCCCGAGAGGGGTTATTTCGGTTTCGGGTCCGAGTCCTACGGTTTTGGCAGGGGAATTTTGGCAGATCTCTCTCAGATCGATTATCTGGAGTCGACCAAAGATCAGCTTGGTGAGCCAAGAAAATCAGGCGCTCCCAAAAACGCCACTGATAGACAACTTCTTTCGCATGCCATTGTGTTTGCAGTCCTTACCAATGAGCCAACTTTGGGCAACAAGGTCCTGATGGAAAAGGCTGTCGAGCGCGGCGCGACAGTTATTCGAATGCGGGATTTTGATCCGGATGCTGAGACTTTTATCCAGTTTTTGAGGCGACACTTCCCAGATTGAATTGTCGCTTGATAAGGCAAAACCCGGTCATAGCACCGGGTTTTTTATTGCCTCGAATTTACCTGTAGCCAGGACAGCCCTCGGGAAGGCCTGGACGTCGATAGCCGGATAGTGCGACGTACGGAATCAACGCCGGCAGCCCGCGTACCCTGACCTCAAACTTGCTTTCGGGGTGGCGCGAGACTGGATCAGCGAGATCGATGCAAAGGGGCGTCGACGTTGAGAAGGTCTTTGGCCGACAGCTCGGAAAGACGAGCGCACCTATTCAGGGCCTCTGGGCTGTCAGACTTTTGCTGGTCGCCCAGTCCCGGCTGCAAAAGCACGCTCCCCTATAACCTGGAGACGAAGTCCGAAGTGATCTAGCGCGTCTTCCAAGCTCTCCAGTTTTGAAGTGTGCTCGAAGTCAACGAGGCGCGCCGCCGCTGTAGGTGAGATGCCAAGCATTGCAGCCAGGTCAGCTTTCGATTTCCCGTTGTGGATCAGCTGATTCCACAGGATTATTTTTGCGACGGTGACGCCGGAAAGACGAACGTAATGTTCGCCGTTGTTTGATGCGTGTGGGATCTCGCGCTTTTGGTCCACGTAGATCGAAAGCGCCAGGGTGATCCCGTCCACGGCATTCTTCAGCAGTTCTTCCAGTGTATCGCCAACGCTATGAGCCTCCGGGATGTCGGGGCAGCTTGACCAGAAATGGTCGTGCTCTTCATGGGCGATGATTTTGTAGCTGTACATAGTTTTTCCTCTTCTTGGGGATGACGTGTAACGAGTAAGAGTGGTCGGGGCCTCAATTGAGGCCCAGTTGCTTGATGATTTCCTTCCTAAGCCCTTCACCAATCTCTTTTGATCCGTGGCTTGGGAAGATCGTCTGGCGGTCCTTGTAGCGAATCTTGAAGTGGCTTCCTTTTGCTGACTTCGAAAACTCGACTCCTTGGGCCTCCAACCATCTCCTGAACTCGCTGTATTTCATCAACCCTCCTGTTTGTGTTGATGGGATCAGTATATACACATAAGTGTTCATAGTAAACAAATGTGTTTATTTTAATCATGCACACGGAGTCGAGCGCATGGAGTATTTGCAGCGCCTGCTCGACAAGTTCGACAGGCTGGAATTGCTGGTCGCGGGATTGATCGGCGCTGTCGTCGCAAGCTGGTGGCACAAGGATGATCTAACCGATTGGCGTGCCTGGCTGATCTTCATCACAACAGGCTTGGCCTGCGCCGTGTACCTGACCGGCATGGTGAGCGCCTACCTCGGCGTAACAGAGCCGAACATCGTCGTCGGTGTTGGCTTCTTGCTTGGCACCTTCGGCGGATCGCTGCTCGCAGCCATTAACCGAGCCATCAAAGCCGCTGACCTCTGGGCGCTTATCCGCCAGCGGTTCGGGGGAGGCAATCCACCATGAGTCTTGAACTGATCAACTCCATCGCCTGCGGCTTGATTGCCTTGTGGGCGACCTGGTGTGTTCTGAGCGGTCGAGTGCGGGACGGTGTCATCGGCAAGCTGATCTATTCGGCGATCGCCATCAGCGGATTCGTTGTTATGAGCCGGGAGCAGAACATCTTCATGATGGGGCCGACCACCGCCGGGATCACACTGCACGTCTCACTGGCCATGGCCGGCATGCGCCACATCTTCATGGTCATCTTGTGGCAGCGGGTGAAAGCCTGGCTTTGCCGGACGCTGAACTGTGAGCACTGCATGCGGTGTGAGAAGGCGCCGGGTGGGATTAATCGGCGAGGCAAGTAAGTCGCGACACGTTTCGCGAATCAGAAAATTGTGTCGCGACACGCGACAAGGAGAGCGGCATGGACAATCAGCACAAGAAGATTACCGGCTACCGCGACCTGACCCAGTCCGAAATCGACGGCATGAACTCGATCAAGGCTCTGGAAGCGGACACCGGCGAACTGTTCAAGCAGATCGGCCAGATTGAAGGCGTTGATCCACGATTGCTGGCGCTGGCAAAGACCAATCTCCAGCAGGGCTTCATGTGGTTCGTTCGCTCGATCGCCAAACCCGCTGACCCTTTCAGCTGAGGCCCACATGACCACCATTGCCTACAAAGACGGCGTTATTGCCTATGACTCTCGCCAGACCCGAAGTGAACGGATCGTTTCTGACAATTCGCCGAAGTGCCAGGTTGTTGATGGGGTCAGCTTTTTCCTGTCTGGTGCGGTGTGCGACGAGAAGGCATTGATTGCCGCCTACTTTGGCACTCCGTCACCAGTTCCTGTGGAGTGCTCGGGCTATGCGGTCGATGGCGGCAAGCTGATGCTGGTTGGTCATGATGACAAGACCGGGATCTGGAAACAGGAACTCGATCTGTCCAACCCTGACGCCATTGGCAGCGGCGCCCAATATGCTTTGGCCGCTATGGATATGGGGGCAACTGCCAAGGAGGCTGTCGAGGCTGCGGCGAAGCGTGACGTCTACACCGGCGGAACGATCCGCACGCTGATTATTGATCCGGGCAAGGCCGGGTAGGTATGCCGCAGGTGAGTGCGGCACGGATGATTTACTTCACTTTCAGTGCTTCTTGGATCTTGTCCGCATAGGAGCTCAGTCTGCCTATCTCTTTATCAACGACAACTGCATTCTCCGGTGAGTTTGCTGCTTTCGATTGGATTATCGATAGGGCGGCCGAGACGGCCAGTGCGCGCTTATCCTCTGCCGAGTGAGTGTGATTGTTGTACTTGCTGAGGTCGATCGACATATTGCTTTCCTTGCTGTGAGTTGAAACCCATCAATACCGGCAACTCGCCACTATTTCAAGCTCAAGGTGACCCATGGACAGGCCATACCCTCCAGCGTCGCTGCTTGAGCTGTCTGATCTATCCGACTTCGGAATCCGCCTGACCCCGGCGCCCGAGGTGTGGGAATGGCTCCAAGCCGAAATCCTCGCCGACACCGGAAGCATCCACAACGAAGAGCACGCCCATCTGATCGATGCGGACATCCGTGTGATGTGGGCGTCTTCTGCCTTCACGAAGAAGGGCCGAACTGTGGTCGGCCAGGCTGAGCAGGTAGCGTTCCGCGCCGGTGGCTGGCAGAAAGCGCGGATGGAGCAGCAGATGCTGGATTGGTTCGGCGACGTGCCGGCCTACATCATCACTCTGGCTGCCGACTACTGCGCCGACTGTTCTGATGCTGACTTCTGCGCCTTGGTCGAACACGAGCTGTATCACATAGCTCAAGCGACCGATAAGTACGGCCAGCCAGCATTCACCCAGGAAGGCTTGCCCAAGCTTGAGATGCGTGGACACGACGTTGAAGAGTTCGTCGGTGTGGTGCGTCGGTATGGGGCAAGCCCTCAAGTGCAAGAACTGGTGGACGCTGCAAACAATCCTGCTGAGGTAGGGAAAATGAACATATCGAGGGCCTGCGGAACCTGTCTGCTCAAGTCGGCCTGAGGTTAGACAGCAATAGACGGAATCCCAACCTATGGCAGCCCTGAGCAGCGAGGTGAAGGCCTTCATCGTTCAGGCGTTGGCCTGCTTCGATACACCCTCCCAGGTGGCAGAGGCCGTCAAGCGTGAGTTCAATGTCGATGTGAGCCGCCAGCAGGTGGAGTCGCACGACCCAACCAAACGATGCAGCAAGACACTCGCCAAGCGCTGGGTGGAGATGTTTCACGATGCTCGCAAGCTGTTCAGGGAAGAGACGATAGATATCCCGATCGCCAACAGAGCGTATCGACTCCGGGCGCTTGGTCGGATGGCCGAGAAGGCCGAGAACATGAAGAACATGGCGCTGACTGCTCAGTTATTGGAGCAGGCCGCCAAGGAAGTCGGAGACGTGTACGTCAACCGGCAGACCAAGAATGAAAACCCCCATGACAATCTGGCACCTATTCGGGTGCAGGTCGACGTGGTGGACGCGAGGAAGCCTGATGCCGAGCCTTAACGTGCCTCAGGCCAACTTCCTGCGCATGGATACCAAGTTCCGCGGCTTTGTGGCTGGCTTCGGCTCGGGCAAGACGTGGGTAGGTTGCGCAGCGCTGTGTAAGCACGTTTGGGAGTGGCCCCGGATCAACTCCGGCTACTTCGCCCCGACTTACCCGCAGATCCGCGACATCTTCTTCCCGACGATTGAAGAGGTGGCTTTCGACTGGGGCCTGAAGGTCAAGACGAAGGAAAGCGACAAGGAAGTCGAGTTCTACAGTGGTGGTCAGTACCGCAGCACGACTATTTGCCGATCCATGGAGAAGCCGCAGACCATTGTCGGCTTCAAGATTGGGCACGCGCTGGTCGACGAGCTCGATGTTCTGCCCGCGCTGAAAGCTGAGCACGCTTGGCGCAAGATCATTGCCCGGATGCGTTACAACGAGCCAGGCCTGAAGAATGGCGTGGACGTAACGACGACCCCTGAAGGGTTCAAGTTTGTGTACCAGCAGTTTGTGAAGCAGCTGCGCGAGAAGCCGTCACTGAAGGGTATGTATGGGCTTGTCCAGGCCAGCACGTTCGACAACGAGCTGAACCTGCCTGCCGACTACATCCCATCGCTGATGGAGTCGTACCCGCCGCAGCTGATCCTGGCCTATCTGAACGGACAGTTCGTCAACCTGAATGCCGGGTCGATCTACCACACCTACGACAGGAAGTTGAACGCCTGTTTCGACACTGTAGAGCCGGGCGAGCCCCTGTACATCGGCATGGACTTCAACGTCGGCAAGATGGCGGCGATCACACACGTCAAGCGCGCCGACAACAGGCCTCGGGCAGTGGATGAGCTGATCGATGGCTTCGATACCCCGGACATGATCCGGCGCATCAAAGAGCGCTACTGGAAGCACAACGGCAAGGACTACGAGAAAACCTGCGAAATCCGGATATACCCGGACGCCTCGGGCGGATCGCGCAAGTCGGTGAATGCCAGCGAGACCGATATCGCCATTCTTCGCCAGGCCGGATTCAAAGTTATCGCGCCGAATGCAAATCCGCCGGTGAAAGATCGCATAAACGCCATGAACGCGATGTTCTGCAATGCCAATGGCGAACGCCGTTACCTGATCAACCCGCTGCGCTGCCCGACCTATGCGGACGGCATCGAGCAGCAGGTGTGGGCAGCCAACGGCGAGCCTGACAAGAAGTCCGGCGTGGACCACGCGAACGACGCCGGCGGCTACTTCATCCATCACGACTACCCGATCATCAAACCAGCGCCAGTCACCACCACATCCCTGAGAATCTAGCCCATGAGTAATGACCCAAGCATCGCCCTGCCGGCGGTTGAACGCATGCGCGAGCACTGGGCCATTGTCGATCCGCTGATGGGCGGAACTCAGGCAATGCGCAAGGCCGGCAACAAGCTCCTGCCGCAATACCCGGCTGAGGCTGACGACACCTATAAAGATCGCCTAGCCCTGTCCACGCTGCTCCCGGCCTACGCCGAGACGGTAGGCAGTAGCACTTCGCGAGTATTCGCTGAGCCTCTTCAGTTGGGTGAGGACGTTCCTGAGCCGATCAAACTACTTTCCGCCGACATCGACCTGGGCGGCAATGACCTCAATTCGTGGTCGGTCGAGTGGTTCCGCGAGGCGCTGGCCAAAGGCTTGTGTCACGCGATGATTGAGCATCAGCCAACCCGAGACGCTGAAGGCAACAAGCTGTACAAGACCGTCGCCGAGGAACAAGCGGCTGGGGTTCGCCCTTACGCTGTCATCATCAAACCGGGTCAGGTGCTCGGTTGGCGTTTAGACGGCGGAAAGCTGATGCAGGTTCGCTACATGGAGTCTGTCGAGGTCGCAGACGGTGATTTCGGCGTCAAGTGCGTGGATCAAGTTCGCGTGCTGGAGCCTGGAATCTGGAAGACCTACCGCAAGCCTGATGGTGGTGGCGAATGGGAGTTGTTCGGGCAAGGCTCAACCAGCCTCAACTACATCCCTTGGGTGACGTTCTACACGGGCCGCACCGGGCCGATGACGGCTAAGCCGCCACTGCTCGAACTGGCCCACCTGAACGTCAAGCACTGGCAGTCACAGAGCGATCAGGACAACTTGCTGCACGTTGCCCGCGTGCCGCTTCTGTTCGTGTTCACCGATAACGAAGAATTCCAGCTGACCATCAGTTCGGCCAGCGCGACCCGCATGCCGAAGGACGGAAACGCCAAGTACGTCGAGCATACCGGGGCGGCAATCACCGCCGGCCGGGACTCGCTGAACGATCTGGTCGACGACATGCGTATGGCCGGGGCCAAGCTGCTCCAGAAGGACAAGCAGGCCGTGAAGACGGCAGCGCAGGCCAACGAGGAAGCTGCGCAGGAATTGTCCCCGCTGGCTCGTTTGGCTGGCCAGTTCGCTGACTGTATCGCTCAATTGCTCCAAATCCTCGCCGACTATGGCAGCCACGGTGACGGTGGTCACGTCGAAATGCGCGGTAACTTCGACAGCGACTTCGCGCCAGAGGTCTCTCTGCCAAACCTGATTGCCATGGCCAACTCCGGAAAGCTCAGCGATGAAACGCTTTACTCTGAAATGCAGCGCCGGGGCGTAATCAGTGACGAACTCGACTGGGAGGCCGAAAAGGCCCGCATACAAAATCAACCTAGCGTCGGCGTGAGCCTGGGCGGTTAACTCATGGGTAGTGACCAGATCAGCGACACGATCCGCAACGCGGTGCTGCTGGAAAGCCTCAAGTCCAGCGAGGTCGAGAAGTTCGCGCCGTTCCTGCGGCAGATTGATCGCGCATTGCGCGAGCAGCTTGGCGGGTCGGAGCTTACCGACTTCAAGCGTGCCAGACTCGAGGAAATGCTCAAGCAGGTTGATGAGTCCTTGGATGGCATTCTGTCTGAGTACACCGATCAGATGCAGCTTGATCTGATGGATGTGGCGGTATGGCAGGCTGGCGCAGAGGCGGCAGTGATTGCTGCTTTACTGCCAAGCCACACCTCGACGATCCCCGCGCTCTCCACGCTCAAGACCGCAGCCTTCAGGTCGCCATTGGGCGTGAAAGGCGCGGATGGCGGCAAGCTGCTAACTCCATTCATTGAAGACTGGAGCAAGTCGGAGCGATCCCGTGTCACTGGAGTGATCCGGCAAGGATGGTTCGAGGGCAGGACCAACTCCGAGATCATCCGCACCCTGCGCGGCACCAAGGACATGAAGTACGCGGACGGCCTGCTCGCTATCACCAGCCGCAACGCCGACGCTGTCACACGCACAGCGATCCAGCACGTTGCAGGCCAGGCGCGGAATCAGTTCGCCAAGCAGAACAGCGACATAGTGCGGGGCGTGCAGATCATTGCCACGCTGGATGGTCGCACTACCGCTTACTGCCGATCAGCAGACGGCACCGAGTACGCGATTGACGAAGGTCCGCGGCCACCGTTTCACATCCGCTGCCGGACGAGCTTCATTATCCTGCTTAAGGATGCGCCGCCGCTGGGCGCCCTGGCTGATCGCTCAAGCATGAACGGCCAGGTCAAGGCGGACACCACCTATTACGAGTGGATCAAGACGCAGCCGGTCACCTTTCAGGATACGGTCATCGGCAAGTCCCGGGCGAAGCTGTTCCGCGATGGCGGCATGACGCCCGAGCAGTTCTCGGATCTTCAGATCGGCAACAACTTCAAGCCGCGCACGCTGGATCAGCTTCGGCAGATGGTGCCAGAGGCATTCGGCCGAGCAGGACTGTAACCACAAACCAAATCATTCAGCCCTGGCAACCGCCGGGGCTTTTTATTGCCTGTCTGTTCGGATGAGCGGGGCGCACTGGGCCGGATGGCCCGACAACTGGCCGGATGGCCTAGAGAGACGAAATGAAGCTGAAAACAGTTGAAGTGAATGGCAAGCAATACGCTGAAATCCAGGACGACAAGCCGGTTTATGTCGAAGACGACGGCAAGGAGGTGGCATTTGATGCCCCTGGTACTCGCAGCACCATCACTCGCCTGAACGCTGAAGCCAAGGATAACCGCCAGCGGGCCGAGACCGCCGAGAAGACCGTGAAGGCCTTCGAGGGTATCGACGACCCGGCAGCGGCCAAGAAAGCCCTGGCCACCGTGGCAAATCTCGACGCTAAAACGCTGGTGGATGCCGGTGAGATCGAGAAGGTGAAGGGTGAGATCAGCAAGGCTTACCAGCTACAACTGGACGAACTGACGGCCAAGGCAAGCGGCTTCGAGCAGCAACTGTACGCCGAGAAAATCGGTGGCAGCTTCGCCCGCTCGCAGTTCATCGCCGAGAAGATGGCAGTTCCGGCTGACATGGTTCAGGCCACTTTCGGCAGCAATTTCAAAATCGAAGAAGGCAAGGTCGTCGCCTATGACGCTCAAGGCCAAAAGATTTTCAGTCGCTCCCGCCCGGGAGAGCTGGCCGACTTCAACGAGTCGCTTGAAACCCTCGTCTCGCAGTACCCGCACCGCGACCACATCCTGAAGAGTTCCGATGCCAATGGCGGCGGCGCTCAGGGCAGTGGCGGCGGCAATTCCGGCGCCAAGGGCAACTTTGGCGGCAGCAAACAAGATCGCGTAGCGGCCATAAAGGCCAAGACCGCAAATATTTAAGGAGTAACCATGTCCCTATCGAACATGAAGGTATTCAACGAGTACCTGAAGAGCATCACCATCGAAACCCTGGCGCAGGACGTTGAGAAGTTCAACACCGCCTCCGCTGGCTCCATCCGCCTAACCACTCAAGGTATCGACGGCGACTTCCTGCAAGAGTCGTTCTGGGCTGGCCTGCATGGCGCTCAGCGTCGTGTTGACCGCTATGCCGCCAACGGCGCGCAGGCTGCAACCCCGCTGACCCAGAAGCAATACGACTCGGTGAAGATCGCGGGCGGCTTCGGACCGATCCTGTGGGAGCCTTCGCAGCTGTCGTGGGTTCAGAAAAACCCTGAAGAAGCCCTGGAAGTGATCAGCCGCAACCTGTCCGAAGCCATCATGTCGGACCAGTTGAACACCGCCATCGCTGCCCTGGTCGCAGCCATCGGCAACCAGCCATCCGCCACCAATGACGTGTCGGCCACTACCGGCGTGGACTACATCGCCATCAACAACGCCCATGCGCTGTTCGGTGATGCCTCGCAGCGTCTCATTGCCCAGGTAATGACCGGCGCCATGTACCACAAGCTGATCGGCAAAAACCTGGTCAACGCCGAGAAGCTGTTCACCTTCAGCGGCGTGCAGGTTGTCGACATCCTGGGCAAAGCGGTGATCATCACCGACGCCGCAGCCCTGTACGAGGCCGGCACCCCGAACAAGCAGAAGGTGCTGAGCCTGGCTGACGGGGCTGCGATGGTGATGGATGGTTCCGACCTGATCACCAACATCGAGACCTCCAACGGCAAGGAGCGCATCGAGACCACCATGCAGGCCGACTACACCTTCGGCATGGGTCTCAAGGGCTACACCTGGGATACGGCCAACGGCGGCAAGTCGCCGACCAGTGCCGAGCTGGCCACGGGCACCAACTGGGATCTGGTTGCGAACAGCATCAAGGCCTCGGCTGGCGTTCTCACCATCGGCGACGCCGCTCAGTAATCGAGACGGCGGCCTTCGGGTCGCCTGATCCACCTACCAGGAGTCCACCATGGACGAGAAAGTCGTTTACGAGAAGCACCCGGTCACCGCTGAGCGCAAGGCTGAACTGCGCCAGAAAGGCTACAAGATCATCGACGCCCGGTTCGCGCCGGATGACTACGAGCATCCAGAGCCAATGGCGAAGGTCGAGCGCCCATCGAAAGGTCTGAACGTCGATCAGATCAAGGCTGCTCTGACCGCGAAAGGTATCGACTTCGATGCTTCGGCCAACAAGCCAGTCCTCGCCGAATTGCTCGACAAGGCCGATCAGGAATAACCCATGACCGACTTCATCACTGTTGCAGACGTTGACGCATTGCTGGGGTCGGACTGGGCGGGCACCGGTGATCCGGTTATGTCTGTGATGCAGGCCAATGCCTGGCTGACCAGCAAGATTAAGCGTCCTGTTCCCGCCGAAGTACCGGCCGAGATCAAGCAGGCCGGCGCCCAGGTTGCAAAGATCGCCTCGACGGGCTCGCTGTACAAGGCCGTCGAGCGCGAGACCATCAGCGAGACGGTATCGGCTGGGGGCGGCGTCTCTGTCAGCGAAACCTACGTTCAGGGCTCTGCCGCGCTGTCTTCCGGGGAGAGCTTCGCCATGGCGCTGATCTATCCATGGGTCACTGGCACCAACTCCATTCCGATGGTGAGGGGCTGAGCATGGGCATGAAGGACAAACTTCAGACCAAACTGTCCAAGGCGTTTGACGGAAAGCTGGAAGATGCAGTGAGCCAGATCGTCGGCAGCTACAACGGCCCCGGCGTCTTTGACCCGGTAACCGAAGAAACCACGGCTGAAACGATCACCTACGCAGGTCGGGGCGTTATCACCGGCTTCAAGGTCGAGCGCATCGACGGGATCAACATCAAGATGGGTGATGCGAAGTGCGTCATCCTCAGCAACGAGATAGACGCCGTGCCGGACGTAGGTCACGCCATCAGCTCCGGCACTGAGAACTTCCTCGTCCACCTGGTTCTTCCCGACCCAACTGGCGCAACGTACCAGCTTCACCTGCGGAGGGCTTGATCATGGCAAGAGGCTGGAGCATCCCGCCGAGCCTGTTTATGGGCGCTGTTGAGCAAGACCTATCGAAGAAGATCAGGACGATCGCGATTCAGTTGCTCAACGAGGTGACCATGCGAATGCCGGTTGATACCGGGCGCGCAAGGGCAAATACCATCGTGAGTATTGGGTCGCCGGTTTATCAGGTGCTGGATAGCTACGATAAGTCGGGCGGGGCCACGATCATGGAGGGTGCATCGCGCCTCAGCGGGCTTGAGCCGTACACGGTTGTGTACTTGCAGAACAACCTGCCCTACATCGAGCGCCTTGAAGATGGCCACTCGAAACAGGCGCCAGTAGGCATGTTCGGCGCAGCATTCAACAGCGTAGCGAGGGCCAACCAATGACCTTCGAGCAGATCCGCAAGATCGTCACCACGCGCATGACGCAGTGGACGGGAATCCCGGCGGCGAGCGTCGACTTCCCGAACAACGCGATATTCGACCCGTCCGGGAAGCCGATTTGGGCAAGGCTGGCCAACGTGCCGGGCCTGTCCTCTACGCCAGAAGTCGGCCTATCGCCATGCGTACAGCGCACTGGGGTCGTGATCATTCAGCTGTTCGTGCCGAGCTACAAAGGCACGCTGGCAATCACCCGTGCAGCTGACACGCTGGTGCAGCACTTCGAGTTCTTTAGCGAGAGCGGTTTCGACTGTTTCGCGGCCTCGGCAGCAACCCTTGGCGATGACGGTAACGGTTGGTATCAGATCAACGTGCAAATCCCCTACAGGGCGTATTAGCCCCGAAAACCCAGCCGCTCCCAAGCGGTTTTTTTACGCCTATTGATAGGAGACATACCCATGTCGTCAGGAGCAAAGGTCGCCACGGCCTATGTTGAAGAAGTAACCCAGGGCGTCACGCCCGCGACTGGCTGGAAAGAGCTGATCCGTACCTCGTTCGGTATCGGCCCAACCCAGAACACCGCAGAAAACAATGAAATTGGCTCGACTCGAATGAGCCAGGGCACCACGCCGACCACGGTTGATGTCGCCGGCGCGATCGGCATGAAGTGGCGCTATGGCGGCGCGGTCGATGACTTCCTGGAGTCGTGCTTCGGTGCTCGCTGGACGGCTGACTCGCTAACCATGGGCAATCAACGCATCAGCTACTCGATTGCCTCCTACGCCAGCGACGTGACCGTTGCTTCTGTTGCTCGCGGCGCGCAAGTCGCCTCGATGGCCTTCACCTTCGGCACCGACAACGATGTCACCATTGACACCACGTTCTCGGCGACCGACTGGGAAGACAAGGCCGACGGCACCAGCTTCTTCAGTGCGGCAACTGCTGAGCCAAGCGGCCCGCGCTTCAACTTCAAGAACTTCACCGCCCTGACGCTGGATGGCGTAGCCGCTTCGGCAGCTAACGGCACCTGCATCAGTGCAATGTCGCTGACCTTCGACAACGCAGTCCAGACCCAGCGCTGCTTGGGATCTGGCGACGCCTTCGCCGGCAGCATCATCCCGACAACCTTCAGCGCCTCCGGCAGCGTTACCGTGGCATGGTCTGCCGCTTCCTACGCCCTGTACCGCAAGCAGCGTACCGGCGAATCGGTGGCAATGAGCTTCACGCTCGAGAACGAGGATGGCGCCTACACGGTGCTGCTTCCAGAAATGGAAGCGGTCGGCAGTTGGCCGGATGGCGGCGCGACCGACATCATCGAGGTTGAGCTGGCTGTTTCGGCCCGCCGCATCCCGCCTACGATCACTCGCGTACCGGCTGTTACGCCTTAACTGATAATCATGCAGAGGCCCGAAAGGGCCTCGTTGCTGGGGCACAGAATGACCTTTATTTTGAAGAAGAAAGATCCGCTGGATGTCGTGTCGACGCGCTGGATCGAGCCGGCACCAGGCCTTCGCTTGCAGGTCGGATCGTCCGCTCGCCCGGGCTACACCAGCGACTACCGCCAGATTCAGCGGCACCTTGAATTTGCCTCGCGCCAGATGGGCGTGGGTACTGAAGAGTTCGACATCCTCAAGAAGTCATCGGTTGAAATTCCAGACCCGGACATTCTTTTCGTTGAGCTGGCATGCAAGCACCTGATCCTCGACTGGGAAGGTGTTGCAGAGGCGGAAGATCCAGACGCACCAGCGCCATACACCCCGGAGCGCGGCGTTGTTTTGATCGAGCAGATGCCAGAGGTTTACTTCCTCGCCCTGAATGCTGCCAACGACATTGCCTTGCGTCACAAGGAGCAGGTGGCCGACACAGTGGAAAAGCCCTTGCCGCCTACCGCTGGGCAGCCGAGTGGGCGGGCCCGGAAAACGAGCGCAAAAGAGAAGTCCACGAAAAGCTGAGGGTTTACATTCCTGAGCCGCCAGAGCTGGACGGTCCAACCACCGATATGCTGGAAGCCTATTACGTGATCAGTCGGGGCCGGCAGTATGTCGGCATGAACGGTGTACCGGCACCTCTCTCTGTTCGGGATTTGAGTGATTACCTGGCAGCCTACGGTGAGCGATATTCCCGCGAAGAGTTTGATGCAGTGATATTCGCCCTTGATGACGATTTCCGCAAAAGATGGGCAAAGCAACAGGACGGTGCAAAATAGAAGCGGCCTTGTATCGCCTGGAACTGCAAAGTAGTCGTACAGGCTGCTTTAGCTGCTCCCTCTGATGGTGGTAGATTGCTGCCATCAAACAGGGAGGCAAATTAATGACTAGGGTATTCCCGATAATGGCCGTCTTGTCAGTTGCCATGCTTTCTGGGTGCAGCGATGAGTCAAAAATGAAAAGCGTTTGTACTGATATTCTGCATGGTGTTGCAATCGATCCATCCTCTGTAAAAATCAACAAAGTTGAGGTTAGCGAAGGAAAGCTATCGCATCTTCAGGCTCTTGATCGATATAGCGAGGCCGCAGATGGCAAGATCGGGGACGCAACAAAGCGTTATTTGTCTAGCTTGTATGAAGGCGGCGATGGCGTCTCTGAGATTTTCACAGAGGTTAACTACACGGCAAACGCCCGTAGTGGAATTCAGCGTAGTTCCGTTCTGTGCTCATTCATAAAGCCCTCGAGCTCAAAACCATTCCTGTCATCGGTAACCGTAAATAATAGAGATATTCAAGGATTCGCGCTTAGCATGATGCTCAGTGGCAGCAAGCGGCCGAGTGGCCTTGGCGTAGATATGAAGCTGAACTAGATATCGCCACAAGCACAAATTCAACCGCCTCCGGGCGGTTTTTTATTGCCCGGAGAAAAGCCATGACCCAGCAGTCCAGTCGCCTGGATATCATCATCGATTCGCGGCAGGCGCAGCGTAATGGTGAACAGCTTCGTATTACCCTGAACAATCTTGTTGTGGTTGGTGATCAGGCTGCCAACTCCATGTCTGGAGCTGGATCGGCGGCTCGCGCTGCCGGTGCTGCTTTTGCTGCTCTTGGAGCCGGAAGGGTTGTGAGCGAAATCATCCGCCTGACCGATGCTTTCAAATCCATGCAGGGCTCCTTGGCCCTAGTAAGTTCGTCGACTTCGGTAGCGAGCGATTCATTCCAAAAGCTGCTGACGATGGCGAACAACACCGGCAGCTCGATCGAGTCGACGGTTTCGCTGTATACCCGTCTTGCGAACGCCACCAAAGGCGCCGGCTACACCACCGAGCAGTTGCTTGGCGTGACCGATGCAATCAACAAAGCTTTCGTGATCTCCGGCGCAACCATGCAGGAGGCATCCAACGCTGCGATTCAGCTGTCCCAAGGCCTTGCCTCTGGCACGCTTCGCGGCGAGGAGCTGAACTCTGTCATGGAGCAGGGGCCGCGCATCACCCGTGCGCTGGCCGAATACCTGGGCGTAACTAACGGCCAGATTCGCCAGATGGCTGCCGACGGCAAGATCACCGCTGAGGTTGTTACCAATGCGCTTCTCAGGTCTCTGACTTCGCTGAACTCGGAGCTTGATCGCATGCCGCGCCGGTTCGAGCAGGCATCGACAGCTCTGAAAAACAACTTTTTGGCTGCTGTTGGTCAGATCGATATTAACCCGCTGATCAGTTCTGTCGATGAGCTGGCAAACTCGCTGGCAAAGCCCGAGGTTATCAGCGGAATCCAGACCATCGCGACTGGCCTCGGAAATGTCGTTGCTGTCGGTGGTGACGGCCTAAAGGCGGTCGTCACAAATGCTGATGCGCTTATGGCGATCACTGGCGCCTACGCTACAAAGGTTGGGGTCGGCCTCGTCACCTCTCTGGCGCTGGCTGCCAAGGCCCGTCTGGCCGATACCGCAGCGGCTAATCAGCAGATCATTGCATCCCGCCGGGCGGAAGTAGCCTCTGCTGCCGAGGCTGTCGCCATGCAAAGCGTGGTCGTGGCTTCGACTGAGGCGGGCCTGGCTCGGGCCATCTACGCCCGCAACGAAGCCATGGCAACAGCCCAAACAGAGCTGGCCAGCCTTAAACAGCTGAAGGCTGTGTCTGCTCAGCTTGTTGCTGACCGAAACCTTGAGATTCAGCGCCAGAAGTCGCAAATCAACAATACCGGCTTAGCCGCGTCGCACACCCGTCTCGCCGAGATCCGCACTGCTGAGGCAGCAATTACCTCGCAGCTCACGGCCGCCGAGGCCCGCCTTGCTGCTGCTCGACAAGCTGAGCTGACTACCGGCGCAGTCGTCGGGCAGCAGACCGTTGCCCTCAATGCTGCGCGCACTGAGGGCGCGGCAATCCTTGGTGCACAAGCTGCCGCGCAGAACGCGCTCAATACTGCCGAGTCTCGGGGCGCGGCAGTTCGCGGCGCCTCCATGGCGGCCATTGGTGGCCCGCTCGGACTGGTAACGCTGGGCCTTTCCGCCGCTGCCGCTGCTTACATCTATTTCAGCAGCTCTGCCGATACCGGCACACAGTCGCTGATTGATCAAAACATAACGATTGACGAGACGGTCAAGAAGTTCGACAGCCTGACAGCAGCACAGCGGCGCAATCAGGCATCGAAGTGGGCTGAGGCGCAGCAGGCAGCATTGGATGATGCTTCGGCCGCTGCCAGCAAATACGCAAATATTGCCGAGAACTCGATCACCTCCGTCGGCTCGGCGCGAGTGTCCGACCTCGCAACGCTTTCTAGCATGATTGCGCAAGTGAAGTCAGGACAGAAAACCCTTGACGATGTGACCGCTTGGCTGCAATCGACGCAAGGCTTGTCAGGTGGATTCAAGTCATCTCTGGAAGGGATCGCAGCAAGCTACGACACCAATATCCAATCGGCCGATGGTTATGCCGAGCGCCTGCAATCTGTCAACAAGCTCACTCAGGACGTTTCAGCCAATAATGGCAAGCTGGCGGCATCGCAAGACGCCACCAGCAAGGCCAATGGAGCCAGCGCTCAGGCGTGGGACAAGTACATCGCCCAACTTACCAAGACCCGCGACCTGGTTGGCGCAAACGCAGCGGCTGAGGCGGCGTACACCGCAGTAAAAATGGGCGCCAGCGAGTCGCAGCAGGCTCAGGCCAAAGCCATCGCAAGCCAGACCGATCTTCTGAATAAGTATCAGGACGCGGTGAGGGAAAACAACAAAGTCGAGCAGGAGCGCCTGAAGGTTCTGCTGGTGGCGAACTACACCGCTATGCAGGCCGCTGAGGATCTTGCAGAAGCCAAGAAGAAGGCTGACACAGAGGCGGCGAAATCTGCAGAGGACAGCTCTAAGCGTCAGATCACAGCCATAGAGAAGGTCGCTGCAGCCTCTTACGCAGCGCTGGTTACAAAGCCGACTGCACAGCAGAGCCTTAGCGGTTACGGCCTGCTGACCAATGGCGGCACTGCACCGGCCGCGCCTGTTACTCAGCGCAAAACACCTCAGCAATTGGCCGAAGAGAAGGCGGCTCAAATCATTGCCGGCACTAAGCCAAACAAGACACCAAAAGGCCCTAGCGGAAAAGGAGAGCTTAGCGCCGCATTGAGCGCTTTCGATGCCCTCTACAAAAAGGCAGACCCAGCGGCGCAGGCTGTTCGAGATCTTACCGAAGCACAGGAGAAGCTTCAGCTTGCCCTTTCGAAGGGGAAGATCACGCAGGAGCAATACGGTGTCGCGATGGGGCAGGCATCAAAGGATTACGCCGCTGTCATCGCCAAAACTGGAGAACTGACCCAGGCCGAGCAATATCGGCTACAGATCCAGAAGCAACTTCAAAACCAGCAGGATGCCGCCAACCAAGCAGCCGCTGCTATTGGGCAGGGTACCGAGGAGGCACAAAGAGCCTCGGAGCGACTGAAGCTGGAGAGCGATCACAACGACCGAATCCTCGATCTGCGCACCAAGCTTGCCAGAGCATCAACCGACCAGCAGCGCAAGGATCTGCAGGACCAGATCAATATCACCGAGGAGTTGTTCCCGCAGCAGGTCGCAATCATGGTGGATGGCTGGGCCAAGGTGGATAAGGCCCAGGCTGACTGGTCGAACGGTGCAAGGTCGGCATTTCAGAACTACGCCGAGCAGTCTGCTGATGTGGCCGGCCAAAGCAAATCGCTATTCACCAACGCCTTCAGCAACATGGAGGACTCGATCGTAAATTTCGTGAAGACCGGGAAGCTGTCGTTCAAGGATCTGGCTGACGGCATCATTGCTGATCTGATCCGCATCCAGGTGCGGCAGGCGGCAGTGGGAATCTTCAGCACGCTGTTCAGCGGTTTCGCTGGTGCGGGGGCGTCTACGGCGGCAAGCAATGGCTTCGCTGCCGGATCGTCTGCTGCAACTTCGTCGAGCCTCGGCGCGTCTGCTGCGGGGTACACCTCTAAGTTCGGCTTCTCCGACGGCGGATACACCGGCGATGGCGGCAGGTACGAACCTAAAGGTGTGGTCCATGGTGGAGAGTTTGTAGTCCGCAAGGACGTGGTATCGCAGCCTGGTACCCGTGAATTCCTCGAGCGCATGAACGCATCCAGCAAAGGATATGCTGACGGCGGATTTGTAGGGTCAGCATCGAATACCAAGGATTCAAGCACGGCTTCAGGCTCTACCGGATCAGGCTCCGGCGTTGTCATTGAACAACACTTTAGCTTTCAAGGCACCCCCGACGAAGCAACCATAAACATGGTCAGGGAGGCCGCTATGCAGGGAGCAAAGGGCGGCTACGAGATGGTCGTGCGCGACCTGAAAATGAACGGAACTATTCGCCAACTGATCGCGCGGCGCTAAGCCTTTAAGGAGTATCACATGGCTCTAACGTGGCCGGCTTCGCTGCGCCCGTCTGAAATGACGTGGGGCATCGTCAACAACAACCGAGCGTTCACTTCGACACTCTCAAATGCCCAGCAAATCGTTGGATACCCAGGCGCCTACTGGCAATGCACGCTGACCTACGGCGTGCTTACCAGAGATCAAGAACGCGAACTGTCTGCGTTTCTTGGTCGCCTTGATGGGATGTTCGGAACATGCAATCTACCGGCATTCACCCGGCAACGGACGAACAGCATCGGATCGCTGACAGTTGTCACTGGCAACGCTCAGGCGAGGAGCATGCTGATCGCTGGCGCAACTCCAAACGCCGCAGCATTCAGCGCTGGCGACTACATCACCGTCGCAGGCGAGATGTTCGAGGTTACTGACCCTGCATCAGCCAACGCGCAGGGTCGGGTGACGGTACTGCTCAATAAGCGAATCCGCAAGGCGCTCACGGCCGGTGCCGCCGTTGAGTACCTAAACCCGTACTCTGAAATGCGGATGACTTCGGACACCTGGGCCATCTCCGTAAAGCCGGTTGTTTCAAACGGCTCCTACCAATTCAGGGAGGCTTTCTGATGCCATCAGCATTCCCATTCAGCCAAAGCGTGGTGAACATCATCGCAACTGGCCGCTTCATGCCTGTCTACGCCGTGCAGCTCGACTTCGTCGACGGCATGGTCTTCGCGCACACCGGTACCGGTGATCTGGTGGTCGATGGCATCACCTATCAAGGCGTTGGCAATTTCGGCCAGGTCAGTCAGTCGCAGGAGAGCGACAACTCAGGTTCGCCGATGTCGGTAGAGCTGACGCTCAACGGTCTGGATGCCTACATCTTGTCAGAGACCAACGTGCGCGGCTGTCGCGGCCGAATGGCCAAAGTGTTGTTTATCGTTTTCGACGAGGCTGGCAACTACGCAGCGGACATTCTGTTTTCCGGTCGCATGGATGCAGCCAAGTTCTCATTCGCCGGAAACGGGGAGGAGGGCAACAGCATCACTGTGCCCGTGGTTGACCGGATGGCCGAGTGGAGTCGCACCGGCACCGAGCGCTTTACCGACGAAAACCACCGCGCGCGCCATGACGGCGACCGGTTCTTCTACGCCATCGCTCAGATGTCCGAGTGGCCCATTTACTGGGGCTCGAAGAAGGACGCACCGACATTCACCTATGGAAGTTAGCCATGCGCTACCGAGACTGGACAACCCGACTGAACGACGTGATCAAGGCCGCCCAAGAGCGGCCTTTTTCATGGGGTGAATTTGACTGCTGCCTGTTCGCTGCCGATTGTACAGCGGCGATTTGTGGTGTCGATCCTGCCGAGAACTATCGAGGCAAGTACACCACGGAAACAGGCGCCAAGCGGCAATTGAAAAAGCAGCACGGCAGCCTTGAGGCGGCGTGGGATGTCAACTTCGCCCGCGTACCGCTGGCCTTCATTCAGCGCGGCGATGTCGTGATGTATGAAGCGCCAGGCGGCCGAAGCATGGCTGTTTTCTGGGCTGGCGATTACTGGGCAACAACCGACGACGGCGCAGCCCGTGTCGTATGCGAGCCATTGGCCGTGTGGAGGATTGAATGAGCGGCGGCGTCAGAAAACTTGCCTCGGTTGTAGTAGGTGCGGTTGTTGGTTTTGCCCAGGGCGGGCCTTGGGGCGCTGTGGCTGGTGCCGCACTGGCCTTCTATGCATCAGAGCAGCAGGAAAAGCTCAATACCAAGTCGCCGCTGCGCGACAACGAGCCGTCGGCTCAGACCGTGCGATCTTCGAAGGCGCCGGTTCGCTTCATCCTCGGCCGCGTTTCCACCGGCGGCGTGCTGGTATGGGCCCAGGAGCAGGCCGGTGCGCAAGGAGAGGGCGAGTGGCTGCACTTGGTCTATGTTTTGTGCGAAGGACCAATTTCGGCGCTTGAGAACATCTACCTTGGCGAGGAAGAGATCGGCAGCTATGGCGCTCAAGCGACCTATGAGCTGGTGGTCAATCCGACGCAGGTAAACGCCTTCCTGAAGGCCAACTGCCCAGACTGGAAGGACAGCCAAATCGGGCGCGGTCTATCATTCGTTCGGGTTTCGCTCCAGTACAGCGCTGAGAAATTCCCGTCAGGTATCCCGGATACCCGTTTCGTGGTGCGTGGACGGAACGACATCTACGATCCACGCACCGGAACTACCGTGTACAGCGGCAATACCGCACTGCACCTGCTTTGGTTTCTTCGCGCGCGCTGCGGTGTGCCGGACGATGAAATCGTGTTTGAAACGTTCGCCAGTGCAGCAAACGTGTGCGACGAAGCGCTGACCAATGCGGACGGATCGACAAGCCAGCGCTATCGGAGCGGTTGCGTGATCGGCGCAGACGAACAGCGAACCGGCGTCCTGCAGAAGCTCGAAGCCGCTGCTGGTGGCCACCTGATCCGAGTCGGTGGCCGCTGGATGTTCCAGGCCGGCGCCTACTACGGCCCATACGACTTCGAGATCACCGAGGACATGGTGATCGGCACCGTCACCGGCAGCACTGAGCCCAGCAATGACTCGGCGATCAACACGGTTCGTGGCACGTTCATTGACCCGTCCCAGTCGTGGACTGAAACCGACTATCCAGAGGTCAGTGTCGCCCAGTGGATCATTGAGGACGGTGGCGAGGCAGCGGAAACGCTGACCTACTCCTACGTCACCGACCCGTATCAGGCGCAGCGTCTGGCGAACATGGAGTTGCGTCGGCGCCGCGCTGGCGGAGCAATCAGCATTCCGATGAACTTCGCCGGCTACAACTGCCGGCCAGGACGTGTCGTGCGGGTCAACCTGCCGTCGCTGAATATTCTGGGCGAGTTTATCGTCTCGGACTGGTCGATGGGCGACAGCGAGGGCTGTACTGTCCAGGTAAAGCAGTACGAGGCGGCGATCTTCGATGATGCCGTGGGCCAGCCATACAACCCGATCGGCTTTATCAATCTGCCGGCCGGTGGCCTTGGTACGCCGAGCTTAGTTATGTGGACGCAGGACACTACGGCCGAGGTAACTCAGGGCGTTCTATCGTGGCTTCCGCCGACGGGAATTGTGAAGGAATACATCGTCATCGTTCGCCAGGGGGCGAGCGCAATTCAATCGCACAACGTGCCAGCGACATCGACGGAGATCGCAATCAGCGGCCTGCCGTCCGGCAATTACACAATGAGCGTTGCCGCTGTCGGGCCAATGGCCCGCTCAGGCGAGGCGACAATCACCGTAAGCATCAACGGGCCGCCCATTCCAGAAAGCTGCGTGGTGCAGTCGTCGATCGACAGCATCGTGCTTATTCCAAGCAACTCGCAAAACGGTTTGAATGGCGGCACCTATGAGTATTTCTTCAGCACCTCCCCAACGGCAACGTCTGCTGATGCTGAGTATCTTGGGCAAGGCCTGACGTTTACGCACAACGGCTTAGGGTTCTGGACGAACTATTACTACTTCATCCGATCATCGAATGCTTATGGGAAAAGCTCGTTCCTGTTCGTGCCGGCCCAGACCTCTAACGATGTTTCTGCCTATTTGGCAGCCCTGGCCGGAAAGATTACGAAGACAGAACTGGGTCAAGATCTTGCTAGCGAGATCGACAAGATCCCAGGCCTACAGGATCAGATCGACGCACTGGACGGCTTGACCGGATATAAGGCCGATGAGGTTTACCAAAAGGACCAGATGGTTGTGCGGGATGGTCGGATATTCCAGGCCAAGTCTGTGGTGCCAGTCAATACGCCGCCGCCCGACCAGCTGTTCTGGCTGGATATCGGCCAGTCAATCGAGACGGCAAATGGCTTGGCTCAAAAAGTCGACAAGAACACTGCCGATATCACAGAGCTTGACGGTGTAGTAACCGCGGAAGCCACTGCGTTCAACTCGCTACGCGCTGCTTTCCGCGATGATGACGGAGAGGGTGACGCTCAAGATGCCCTGCGCGGCTGGAATGCTACGACCAGCTTTGCCGAAGAGGTGAAGGTCCGGGCAACGCAGAACAGTGCACTGACTCAGAGGGTAACAACGCTTGATGCTGACGTTGGTGAGAACACTGCAAACCTGACCGAGCTGGAACAGACGGTCGCCACAAACGAGTCTGCGACGGCGCAGAAATTCACCCAGTTGACCGCTACGGTTGGTGATAACACGTCAGCCATTCAGGAGACGGCCACGGCCTACGCCGATACCAGCGGTAAACTTTCGACTATGTGGTCGGTGAAGATGCAGGTGACGCAGGATGGAAAGTACGTTGCGGCCGGCATCGGTCTTGGGATCGAGAATACTGGTGCCGGACTGCAGAGCCAGTTCCTTGTAAGCGCTGATCGCTTCGCCATCGTGAACACCATCGCCGGTGGGGCTATCGCAGTGCCGTTCGCTGTACAGGGCGGCCAAGTGTTCATGAACTCGGCGTTCATCCAAGACGGCAGCATCACGATGCTGAAGATCGGCCAGTACCTGCAATCGGATAACTATATCCCCGGCACGCTTGGCTGGAGACTGGATAAAGCCGGCAACCTTGAGTTCAACGGGCCTGCACCCGGCGGAGGCCGACTTACAATGACCAATCGCGCAATCAAGGTGTTCGATCAGAATGGCATCAAACGGGTGCAACTGGGAGATCTCGACGCATGACTTATGGAGCAAGAGTCTGGGACGAGAACGGGAATCTAGGGATGGACACCAACAGCTTCACGTATCAGGTGTTGTGGCAGGGCGTGATCGATTTCAGTGGATCAGTGCCCAGCTACACGCTGAACATTCCCGGCTTCAACCCGGCGAACTGCGTGTTCATGATCATCCCGACGAGACTGCAGGACGTGCAGGCGTCTGAAACGGACGGGCTGGGGAACAGCAAGTCGTACCCGTATGTATCGACATTTTCAGGTCAAGTGGTTGTTCTCCCCAAAAACCCTTCATCCCCTGGCGGCACGACTGAGTCGAGGATTATCGCGAAGGGATACGCAATCAGGTACTCGACGTGACATATGGATTTCAAAGCATCAACGACAATTCATTTGTCCAGATCGACTCCGAAGCGCCAAGGCTATGCCTTCTAACCAAGGGTATATATTCAGGCGTAGCTACCGCATCTGCGACGTTTTCCCGTTCAGTGACAAGCCAAGACCCTCCCATTGTTTTCATTAGACCTACTCAGGGCGGTGCGATTCAGGTGCCGATATCTGTCTGGTTCACCGGCGGCCCAGGTAACTGGACCGGCTTCGCCATGAACGCCTCTAAGATCAATGAAACCCTTAGCGGTCAGTATTTCGTGGCTGCCTGGGCATCAATGGGAACGTCTTCTTACGGAATGCGTCTATGGGGCCCAGCCGGCGATCTGGTTTATGACAGCGGGGCTCCAGCGGTTGTTGTGACATACGCCGCCGGCAACTGGACTTACCTCGGAACTGAGCAGTTGAGCGTCGGGCGTCGGTATATCTGGGGGATCAATAAAAGCCTCGGGACAGGGGAGTACGTCTCTCTAAACCCGTTCACGATGAATTGTCACAACGACGGCACTGGTGGCGGCTGCGCTCTTGGGGTCGATTACGCAAACGGCCGCATAATGATGTACAGCCTTGCCTTCACGGCTTGGACTGATCAGGGCCACCGGCCTTTCCTCTGCGCCAAACTGTTGGCCTGAACCTAATTTCTTTGGAGATACCTGATGACCTGGTACAAGTCCGGGACGGTTTCTGTCGTCCAAAATTCCAATGCCGTGATCGGCACGGGAACCGCATTCATTGCCAATGGCCGGGTAGGGGACGCCTTTCAAGGACCGGACGGCGACTGGTACGAGGTCGCCAACATCGCCAGCGACACGGCGATGTCGATCGCTCCGAACTACCGAGGCGCCACCAATACGGCGGGAGCTTACGCTCTGGCCCCCATGCAGGGCTACAACAAGGATACGGCCGACGCGCTTCGCGCAGCTTCCTTGCAGGTCGGTGACGCGCTGGATGGCCTGGAAGAAAGTGTTCTCGAGGCCGCAAGCTCAGCTGCATCAGCACTTGCGTCGAAAGATTCCGTCGAAATTTCAGAGGCGAATGCCGGAAGCTCGGCTAGCGCTGCACTTGCTTCAAAGAATGCAGCGGCCTTGTCCGAAACGCATTCGGCGGATTCGGCCTCGGCGGCTCTGGCGTCCAAGAATTCAGCCGCAATATCGGGGGCGAATGCGGCGACTTCGGCCGCGGAGGCGCTGGACTCTAAGGTGGCCGCCGCCATATCGGAGGCGAATGCCGCTGCATCAGCAGGCTCCGCTGCCAGCTTGGGCGTGGGCCGTGGGTACATTGATGGATTGCGACTGTCCTATGTCAGCCCTAATTCGATCTCTGTTTCCAGTGGGGCCGCTTACATCCAATCCAGCGCAAAGAATCTTTTGTCACCCTCTGCAATTATTGTTTCCGGCCTGGTGCTCACTGCCAGCACGATGTACCACGTCTACCTCTATGACAATGCAGGTACTCCTGCGATTGAGGTCGTGACAGCTGCGCCAGTGATTTATTCAGGAAGGGCGCGAAGTAAAACAGGTGATACAACTCGTCGTTACATTGGCTCAGTTCTTTCGATGGCAGCCAATACGCTGGCTAAATTCTCTCACTCTGATGGAAGGATGGCTTACGGAGAAAGCTCTGGCACGCTTCCTTTTACTGTTGTTTCAGCCGCAGTGATTGTTGCCCAGTCGGTTAACTGCCTTACCGTTGTTCCTGTATCGGCAACTCACCTGACAGCAATATTAATTAATCAGGCGTCAGATACTACGGTGAGGATTGGCAATCCTGATTTTCAAAATCCAGTGTCTTCCGCCAATCACACAATAGTGGTTGTCGCTACTTCGACTTATGCGTGTGATGTGCCCTTGAGCAGCTCTCAGACATTCCAGTGGCGTCAAGATGGAGCAGCTAATGGGGTATTTCAGGCTCGCTCCTTTGGTTATCTTTTTGAAAGGTAGGGTGAGCTTATGCCATATGCAATAAAAGAAAACGGTCAGTTTAGAGCCGTAGCCGGCGACATGGAGCTGACCGAAGATGAAACTCTTTATGAGCAAGTGCCGCAATGGCTCATTGACTTTCTTGAACAGCAGCAGATTAACCTCCAAAACGTAACAGTAGAGGCTGAATGGCGCGGTTCAGAACTTATGGTGATTTCTCGTCAGCTCGAAGCGATAGAGGAGTACGAGGCTGGCGAAGCTCCGCCCGACTTGATCCCTGGCACTCGCAAGCAGTGGCTGAAATATCGAGGTCAGGTTAGTAACTGGAAGGAAGGCGCCGAATCATTCCCAGACATCGCTCATCGTCCAGTTCGTCCGTCGTAACCAAACAACTACACCTGTCGGCCGCTATCGAGCGGGTGTTTTTTGCTTGGAGAAAAGTGATGCCTGTAACCGAAAAAGACCGCGACATCCTTGCACACTCACTGTGGGGAGAGGCTCGCGGCGAAGGGACTGCCGGCCAGATCGCCGTGGCCTAGGCGAAGATTCGAACTGGCTGAAAGGGTGCACATGGACAAGCAGCTCGCTGGCTACTCGATTGTGATGACGCCAATCCTAGTATCATTTCAACTGGTCGATGCGATAGATGACCAGACGGTTAATGCCCGAGCTTGGCAAGCCTATTATCTAGCCCTGAAGACTGTTGACCTCAGTGTCGCTGGCCCTCTGTGGCCCGCCGAGCCGCCATAGGCCAATGGTTTTCTACGGCCAACCTAGAGGAATGGTTGACCACATTTCATTAGTCGATGCTTTTTGATAGTGATGCTAGGCCGTGCATGTTAATATTTATTTTTTAATAAAAAGCGTAGCTAGGTATGAATATGTGGCACAGCATAAGGAATGCACCGACTATTGGAAGTATGTCAAGGAATGGTGGTAATAACTTTGATTTGATTAGGATGGTTTCCGCTCTTGCTGTGTTATGGGCGCATAGTTTTGCACTTTCTGGTAAGCCTTCTGATTTGTGGTTTATGTTTTTTATGGGATATGATCCAGGAAGAGTTGCAGTTATGGTGTTTTTCGTTTTGAGCGGATTTTTAGTTTCTGGTTCGCTTGAAAGGAATTCTATTTTTGATTTTTTTAGGGCTCGAATACTTCGAATTGTCCCAGCCCTAATTGGAGTTTCGTTGTTTACTGTATTTGTTGTCGGGCCGATCTTTACAAAGATACCGCGCCTTGATTACTTTTCTAGTTCTTCCGTGTATGAGTATTTGCTGAACTCCATACCGTATCAAACAAGCTTTTATCTTCCTGGGTTGTTCAAGGATCTTCCAATATCGGGCGGGGTCAACGGCTCGCTCTGGACTATCCCAATTGAATTTTTTTGTTACTGCGCTCTTGCTTTGATTGTCTTTCCAGTTAGAAAGTCGTTTGTTTTGGCGGCCTCTCTCATCGTTCCTATCGCAGCCTTTCAGATCTGGAATGGATTGACTGGCGCTTTTGTCGACAGGGCTTTCTTTGGGACTACTAGCATCCTTCCCGTTCTAAAGTATGGATTGTTTTTTCTGATTGGTTCTACCTTTTGGGCATATAGAGAGAGAATCAAGCATAGCGGGTGGCTAGCCGTTATCTCAGTATTCTTCCTTGCCTGCGGATCAATGACAGGATATCTCAATTTCTTTCTCTATCTTGGGCTACCTTACTTGGTTTTCTATTTTGCGTACAGCCGGCCAGTATTGGATAGTCTGCTCCGACGAGTTGGTGACGTGTCGTATGGTACGTATCTTTTCGCTTTTCCGGTACAGCAGTCTCTGGTGCAAATTACTAACAAACAAATTAATGGGTGGCAGCTAGCAATTTCTGCGAGCATATTTACATTGTTTTTGGCGTGGCTGTCATGGCGTTATATTGAAAAGCCGGCCTTGAGGTTTAAGAGAAGCAGAAAAAGCTTTTTGCCTGAAAGTAATATAAAGGCGGTTAATAGCTAGTCTGCTTTGATTCATAAGTAAGAATAATGACCCGCTTCGGTGGGTTTTTTTCGCCTGGATAAAACCATTCCCATCACCGCGCAGCATTTGCTGCAGATCCTCCCGAGCGCCGGCACACAAGTCGGCGTTTTTGTGTCTGGAGACATTCATGACTGTAACTGAAAAAGATCGCGATGTCCTCGCGCGCACGCTATGGGGGGAGGCACGTGGCGAATCCCTAGTTGGCCAGATCGCCGTGGCCTGGACCATCCGCAATCGAGTGAACGACGGCAAGGACCGTTCGTGGTGGGGGGAAGGCTACGCCGGCGTGTGCCAGGCCAAGTACCAGTTCAGTTGCTGGAACAAGACCGACCCGAACTCCCCGTACCTGTCCGGCGCGAAGCAGATCCCGTTCCGCGAGCTGGCGCAGGCACGCATCGCTGCTGACCAGGTGATCGACGGGGCGGTACCAGATCCAACTGGCGGCGCCACGCACTACTATGCGACCAGCATCAGGGCGCCGGCATGGGCGGCGAAGGCCAAGCAGACGCTCAAGTTGGGCGGTCACGTCTTCTTCAAGGACGTGCCGTGATGGTCTTCCCGTGGAAGTTGATCGGCCTGCTCGCGCTGGTTCTCGCCGGCTTTGGTAGCGCCTGGCAGTTTCAGGACTGGCGCTACGGGAAGCAGTTGGCAGAGCAGGCCCGGCAACACACCGAAACCCTCAATCAACTGACCCAGGCCGCCGCCACCGCCCAGCAGGTCGAGCAGGACAAGCGCCTCGTGCTCGAGCAACGGCTGTCAACCAGTGAGCAAACCCACTACAAGGAACTGAGCGATGCTCAAAAGAACCAGGATCGCCTGCGCGGTCGCCTTGCCACTGCTGATGTGCGCCTGTCAGTCCTCATCGACGCAACCGACGCTGCCAAAGGCTGCGACGTGCCATCCACCTCCAGCGCCGGCGGCGTGGATCATGCAGCCGTACGAGCCCGACTTGACCCAGCGCATGCTCAACGAATTGTCGCCATCACCGACGAAGGTGACCGGGGACTGATCGCGCTGCAGGCTTGTCAGGCGTATGTCCGGGAGCTTAGTAAATAGGGATTGGTGTTCGTTCGGCAGGACGCCGGGTGACAAGGACTCTCTGGTCGAAAGCCTGTAGGGACTTTTGCGGGGATTCGTGAAATACGGCTAGTCACGGTTAGGCATCGATTGCAGTGGGCGCCGTTCCAAAGGACTGTTTCGTATAGCTTTTTAGCACTCCTGCAAGCATGGGGTGCTAGGGGTCGAGTGTTCGAATCACTCCGTCCCGACCATATGATTCAATGACTTAGGCCAATGTTCACAGCATTGGCCTTTTTCATGCGCGTGATATTTGTGTGATATCTCCATTTTTGACGATGGTCTCGACAGAATCAGACTCGAGTTGAGGGGTGTTGAGGAAGAAGAAATCTCGTTCTACTTCTTTCGCTTCAGCATGACTGTTCAAGAGGTGTAAGCATGCAGCTTCTAATAGGGGGGGGCGGCAACTGCAGGCGCGCGTTCAGCAACGAGCAGCGCTGTAGGCGCGGTGGGGGCATCCCGGGCAATATCTGTTCTATCCATGTATAAGCGGTATCATCACTCTATTCGGCAGTATGGGTACCGCATCGAAAGAAGCGACGGTTCGATCACCTCGCTCTTTACCCGGATTCGCTTTGTTATCAGAAGGAGAAAAAAGATGAAACGGATGTTTTTGATCGGGCTGTTCGCGGCATTACTTGCCGGTTGTGGTGATCCAAAACTGGACGCAACCACCGAAGGATCCTTGCAGGAGTCGTCTAAAAAAGTTGCTGAAAATCTGTCTCCTGACGAGAAGAAACAGTTTACGGCAGACCTGATGCTGATTGCCTTGAGCAATTTGAGTCTCGGAAATACATCGCTGGTCGGGGTACAGCAGAACAACAGTTTAAGTCTTGACGGAAAGACGGCTGCTGACGTGAATGCGATGGCGACGACTATTCGCGCAGCGACCGAGCAGAAGAAAAAAGAGCAGGCGTTGCTGGAAATCAAGGAGCTGAAGTCCAAGGCTGCTTCTGCCGAGATTGCAAAAAGCGAGCTGGCGAAGTTCGCTGTATCGAGATCCAGACTTCTGGAGCAGCAGGCTGACAAGTACTCGAAGATTGCTCAGCCGGTTATCGAGTTGACGGTGCAGAATGGCACTTCGCATCCAATTTCACGCGCGTACTTCAAGGGCTCCATTGTCAGTCCTGAACGAGCCGTTCCATGGTTTGTCGACGCGTTCAATTATGAAATCAGCGGTGGCTTGGAGTCTGGTGAAGGCGCGACCTGGCAACTCTTGCCCAACAAGTTCGGCAAGTGGGGCAAGATTGAAGCGCCGGCCGGAGCCATTTTCACCGTTGAGGTTTACCGGCTTGATGGCCCGGATGGCAAGGCGCTTTTTGATGCCAGCGGTTTGAGTGAGAGTGAGCAGGCGCGACTGGATGCCCTGCAAAATCAGTATGGCGCCGCTTGATAGCCTGACTTGCATAAACCGGGAGTGTCAGATTTTTTGTGTGCGGGCCGGTAACGGCCTGCCGTAAGGCAAGCCCTTTTTTCACCAGTTCAACCTGGTAAATCGATCTCCATAAAGAATCGCAAACTGATTCATTGCTGTCTTCCAGTCGTGCGCCGCGCTGCCCCAATTGGCAGTGATATTTTGCAGTGCCAGCCAGATCAGCTTCGTCGCTGCATCGTCAGTCGGGAAGTGGCCTCTTGTCTTGATGATCTTGCGCAACTGAGAATTGATGCTCTCGATGGCATTGGTGGTGTAGATCACTTTTCGGATGGCTGGCGGGAAGACGAAAAACGGGATGACTCGATCCCAGGCGCGTCTCCAAGCGGCTACGACGGTGGGGTATTGTTTGCCCCAAGGCCCAGCTTCAAATGCGTTAAGAGCGTGCTCGGCCGCTTCGACATTCAGTGCCTGATAAACCGGTTTCAGGGCTTTGGCCAACTCGCGACGCTTGTCCCAGGCGGCGTAATCAAGGCTGTTACGAATCAGGTGCACGATGCAGGTTTGCAAGGTCGTCGTCGGAAACACCGCGTTCAAGGCTTCTGGCATGCCTTTAAGGCCATCAGTTACAGCGATCAATACATCCTCGACGCCACGGGTTTTAAGGTCGTTAAAAACCTTCATCCAGAACTTGGCTCCCTCAGTGTTTTCGATCCAGATCCCTAAGATATCTCGAGTGCCGTCCGGTAATACACCTAAAGCCAGGTAGATTGCCTTGTTGCGAACCAGTCCTTCCTCACGGATTTTGACCCGCAGAGTATCGAAGAAAATCACCGGATACATCGGCTCAAGTGGGCGTTGCTGCCACGCAGCAACTTCCTCCAGCACCGCGTCGGTGACCGAGCTGATGAAATCATGGGAAACGTCAGTCCCGTACTGCTCCGAGAGGAACGCCCGAATCTCGCGGACGGTCATGCCACGGGCGTACATGGCAATGATCTTGTCGTCGAAGCCGGTAAAACGACGCTCATGTTTGGGGATCAGGATTGGAGAGAAACTGCCATCGCGATCCCTGGGAATGTCCAGACGAAGCGGGCCATCGTCGGTCAGTATGGTCTTGCCACTCGAGCCGTTGCGCTGATTACTCGCCCCCTCAGGGCGCTCCGCGCCCTGAGGGTAGCCAAGGTGTTGACCCAGCTCCGCGCCAAGGGCTCGCTCGATAAGCGCCTTTTTGAACGCCATCGACGCATCCTGAATCGCTTCGGCGCTCATTGGGCCTTTAACGAACTGATCAATCAGCTCTTTCGGGATCGAAGGAAACTGGGGTTTGACCTCCGAGGCCGGTTTCTTTTTGGTCGGCATACATGCTCCTTTTCAACATGTTATGCCCGAACACAAAATTTCTGACAGTCTCCATAAACCTGCTACGGCGGGTTTTTTCTGTCTATTGATCCGCATAACGCTTCAGGTGCTCTTACCTGAGGTCTTTTGCGCGCTGGCACTCTTCCAAAAGCTCATTTGACAACGTGGCGCTATTAGCCGCAAGGCTGGTGAACATTACCGTTGCAGCTATAAAAACTCGTTAATAAATATTCGAACGGCGATCATCCAAATCCACTGTGCGCCGATACAACTGGGCGGGAGCGGGGTGTTTGCCCCGTGCATACCCGTGAACTACGCTCACAAAACACAAGGATTTCGGGCTTAGTGCCCCTGTCGTACCTGTCCAGGACACGCTTTTGCCTATCCCCGTTCACGACCCGCATCATGTCCCCGGCACGCTCAAGCGCTTGCCGTTACGCAAAGCTGCGGTGCTGTTTATCGTGGCAGTGTGTTTGTGCCTGTCCGGATTGTTGTATCTGCAACTGGAGCAGTCGCGGCGTCAGGACCTGGCAGTGGCGCAGGTGGCGTCGAGTAACCTGACACGGGCGATGGCGCAGCAGGCCGAGGACACGTTCCTGGCGGCGGATCTGGTGCTGACCAGTCTGGTTGACTGGATCGAGGACGATGGTTACGGCGCTGCGCAAAAACCACGGTTGCAGAAAACGTTCGCTCGGCGAGTGCAGCAACTAGAGCAGTTGCATGGCATGTTCCTGTTCGACAGCAAGGGGCAGTGGGTGATTACCTCGTACCCTGACTTGCCCATTGGCAAGGACGTCGCCGACCGTGAATATTTCCGCTTTCATCAACAGAATGCCTCGAGGAAGGCGCACATCGGTCGGGCGATTCGCAGTCGTGAGAACGGTGAGTGGATCATCCCGATCTCCAAACGGGTCAACGATCGGGCCGGTCATTTTCAGGGTGTGTTGATGACCGGGATCAAGATGTCGTACTTCGACCGGTTCTTCGAAAGCTTCAGCCTCGACGACAAAGGCATCATGTTTCTCGGCCTGACTGACGGCACTTTGCTCGCACGTCGACCGTTTGACGAAAACCTGATCGGTTCTTCGTTGGCGCAAGGCAGCATTTATCAGACATTGCTGCCTCAAGCCCCGTCTGGCACTGCGATGATCAATTCGGTGGTCGATGGGGTGGAGCGTTTGTACGGCTACCGGCAACTGGCGTCGTATCCGCTGGTGGTTGCCGCCGGGACGTCGCGCGACACGATTCTCAAGGGTTGGTACGATCGGGCGTTTCAGTCCAGCGTGATCATTGCGCTGGTAATGCTCGGCGTCGGTCTTTTCGGCTGGGTGTTCATCCACCAGGTGCGCGACGGTGAGCGGATCGAGAAAAACCTGCGCAAGGCGCAACAGGCGCTGGAGCAGATCGCGACCCACGACAGCCTTACCGGGCTGGCCAATCGGCGCCTGTTCGAGCGCTCGCTGGAGATCGAATTCGCCCGAGGGGCCCGGCAGAGCAGCCCATTAAGCCTGATCATGCTCGATATCGATTTCTTCAAACGCTACAACGATGCCTATGGTCATGTCGCGGGTGACCATTGCCTGACACAAGTCGCCCAAGTGCTCAAGGCTTGCTGTCAGCGCAAGACCGATCTGGCGGTGCGCTACGGCGGTGAAGAGTTCGCGGTGCTGTTACCGGACACCGATATCAACGGTGCATTGGCGATTGCCGGGCAGATTCGTCGCAGCGTGATCGACAAACACATCATCCACAGCGGATCACCGACCGAATACCTCACCGTGAGCCTGGGCTGTTACGCCTTCATTCCAAGTGGCAATGACGACCCTGAAGTGTTTATTCAGCAAGCGGACGCGGCGTTGTATCAGGCGAAAAATGCCGGGCGCAATCGTGCGGCCGTGCTGTCGATGGATGGCGCTGTTGCAGAACTGATGCGCTCCGACCGCTAAGCCGATCACCTGCTTGCTGTAGGTTGTCATCTGACGTCTGAGTGGCCTCCTGTTCTTCTGGAATATTGGCTATTTGTCGAACCACGCGCCGGGGCTAACGTAGTCACACATTCACTCGCCCCGGAAACCCACCATGAAAGCTCGTACCGATTTCTACACTGCTTCCCCCGACGCCCTGAAAGCGATGATTGCCCTGGAAACGGCCGTGTCCAAGCTGCCGCTGGAAAAGCCTTTGGTTGAACTGGTCAAACTGCGTGCTTCGCAAATCAACGGCTGCGCGTTCTGCATCGACATGCACACCGCTGATGCGATCAAGGGGGGTGAAACTCCACGTCGCCTGTTCGCCGTGACCGCATGGCGTGAAGCGCCGTTCTTCAGCGACCGCGAACGCGCCGCCCTGCTGTGGACTGAGTCGCTGACTCAAGTGAGCCTGACCCACGCCCCGGACGAAGATTACGAAGTCGTCGCGGCGCAGTTCTCGCCCAAGGAAATGGTCGACCTGACCGTCGCGATCAGCACCATCAACAGTTGGAACCGTCTGGCGGTGGGTTTCCGTAAAACCCCGCAGGCCTGAGGCTTGCCCGTTATGCCTTGTGGGCGCGGTCATTGAGCGTGGCGCCAGGCATTTTCAGGTGCTTACTTGAGCCATTGGCCGGGCGTGCTACCGGTCATGGCTTTGAAAAACGCGATGAAGGCGCTGTCGCTGGCGAAGCCCAGTTCAAAACCGCAATAACCGAGACTGCGCCCGGTGGCGAGCAACTCCATGGCACGCATCAGACGCCACTGCTGGCGCCATTGCTGATAGCTCATACCGGTCTCGCGCTGGAAGATCCGGCCAATGGTGCGACTGCTGGCGCCGATCTGGCGTTCCAGCATTTGCAGTTCCGGTGGCAGTTTTTCCGGTGTCGCCAGCAGTGCCGTCAGGCGCTTGTCCCGGGGCAAGGGCAAGAGCATGGGTTGTTGTGCGGCCTCGCGAATCTCGCTCACGCACAGACCCAATAGATGAACGAATTTGCCTTGCTGCCAATCGCTGTCGAAATCTGCCAATGCCATCGGCTCCAGCACCGCACGCAGCAGCGGGCTGACTTCAATCACGCACACCCCTTGCGGTAATTCTCTGCACAGTTCGGGAGTCAGGTAGATGGAGCGGTAATCCACGCTCTGTTGCATCACCGCGCGATGGACGACACCGGGCGGAATCCAGGCGGCCCGCGACGGTGGCAGCAAACACAACTGCTGCGCCAGGGTGATACGGGTGCAGCCCTGGCGGGTGTAAAGCAGTTGCCCGCGTTGATGGCGGTGTAGACCGGAATCGTGATCGCCGCCCAGGCTGGAGGCGATGCCGATGACCGACGCGCAATAGCGATCAGGGTCAAAATTCGTGTGGGCATTGAGCCAGGCCATGGTTTGTCCGATATCAACGATAAGTTGTCAGGGTTTTGATAATACGTCATCCGTTGCTCCCTAAACTCCTCGGCAGTTTTTGTATGAGGAGTAACGGTGAGATGAACAACAGACATTTATTGGTGTTGGCGATTGCGCTGCTGATGTTTCCGCAAATTGCCCAGACCCTCTACAGCCCGGCGCTCGGCGATATCGGCCGTGCGTTTGGCGTTGGCCCGCAAGCGGCTGGGCAGACCTTGTCGGTGTATTTCCTGGCGTTTGCCTTTGGCGTGGTGACGTGGGGGAGGGTGTGCGACCGGATTGGTCGGCGCCCGTCGATGCTTGCCGGTTTGGCGATCTACGCGGTGGCTTGCGTGATCGGCTTGAGCGTGCAGAGTTTCCAGGGATTATTGATCGCCCAAGCCTTGGCGGCATTTGGCGCCGCTGTCGGTTCTGTGGTGACCCAAACCTTGTTGCGCGACCGCTTTCAAGGCGCGGAACTGGCGCAGGTTTTTTCGCTGGTGGGCATGGCTCTGGCAGCCAGTCCGGCGCTAGGGCTGTTCGCCGGAGCGGGGCTGGTTCAAGGGTTTGGCTATCGCGGCGTACTCGGTGCGCTGTTGCTGATTGCAGTGGCGTTGTGGCTGTGGAGTTGGCGCGCCTTGCCGGAAACTCGTGCGCAACCATTGTCCAGCGTGGGCCTGTTCCAAACCCTGGGGCGCATGGTGCATGACGTTGGGATCTGGCGCTCGGCCTTGTGGATCGCCTTGTTCAACGTGTCACTGTTCAGTTATTACAGTCTCGGCCCCTTTGTGTTTGAACGTCTTGGTTTGAGCGCAAGCATGTTCGGCTACAGCGGCGTGATTCTTGCGCTTGGCTCAGGTTTTGGAGCATGGCTGAACAAACGTCTGCTGCGCCGCGGTTTCAACGCGCTGCAATTGATTCGACTCGCCGCACTGAGCGGTTTGCTCGGTGGTGCAGGTGTTTGGGCGATGCAGGACAGCGGTGCGTTCATCTTGCCCATGTTGCTGGTGGTGCTGGCGTTCGGTATGGCGATTCCGAATATCCTTGGTTCTGCGCTGGTCAATTACACGGATCGCCTGGGCACCGCAGGGGCGTTGTTAGGGCTGCTTTATTACCTGCTGATTGGCGCGGGATTGATGCTCGCCGGTTGGTCGCAGGCACTCGGGGAAACCCTGATAGTGTGCAGCGGCGTGGCGTTGCTGCTGACATTCAACGCAAGTAAATCAATTGTTTAAGAAGTGTAAGCGATGTAGGAAGCGTCTTGCATTTGTGTAGGAGGGCTCCGACTATCACGATCATTGATAGGGTGGCATTGCGCCATTTGATGATCGCAAGGAAGTTGCGTGCCGTATTCGTTCCACGTTGTTTATCGTCGTCGATTCACGCTTTGCCCGCTGCTGTCGGCCTTTGTGTTGAGCGTGTGTGCCTCCTCGCTTGAAGCTGCCGAACCTGTCGCGCCGGGCCAGGAAGTATTGCGCCAGCAACAACAGCAACAGCGCGATTTGCAACAACTGCAACTGGAACAAAGAAAGCGGCAACTGGAGCGCGGCGCGTTCGGCCCCGCGTCGGTAACCCCAGCCATTCCCCAAACCGTTACCCCCGATGAGCGTTGCTGGCCACTGAGCGGCACGCGCATCGGCGGCGTCACGCTGATCGACAGCGCCAAGCTCAACGCACGCCTCAAACCGCTATTGTCGCCGTGCATGGGCGTCGGCCAGATCAATCATCTGCTGGCGACCATCACTGCGATCTACGTCGAGAAGGGCTACATCGCCAGTCGCCCCTACCTGAGCAGCGCCCCGGCAGCGGGGCAGTCGCTGGACATCATGGTCGACGAAGGCTACATCGAGTCGATCGAACTGGCCGATCAGAGCCTGCCGGTTTCGCTGGGTGGCGCCTTCCCCGGGATGCTCGGCGGACCGTTGAACCTGCGTGATCTGGAGCAGGGGCTGGATCAGTTGAACCGTTTGCGCTCAATCGATCTCACCGCCGACATTGCGCCCGGCAGTCAGCCTGGCGCCTCGCGGATCATCTTGCGTTCGCGCACCTCTGGTCAGTCGCGCTGGGCCTTGAATGCCGGGCTCGACAACCTTGGCAGTGCCAGCACCGGGCGTGATCGCGACAGCGTCAGCCTGAGCCTCGACAGCCCGTTGGAACTCAACGATCTGTTGAGCCTCAGCGCCAGCGACACGTTAAACCAGGGTGATCGCTACAGTCGTAACGCCAGCCTCTACTACGCGATCCCTTACGGTTACTGGACGTACAGCGTGTTCGCCAGCCATGCCGAATATCGTGCGCCGTTCAAATTGCCCAGCGTGACCTTTCACACCACCGGCATCACCGATCAGATCAGTCTGCGTGCCGACCGCGTTTTGTGGCGCGACCAGAGTCGTCAGCTCAGCGCCAACCTGCAACTGGCGCACAAGGACGTCGACAGCTATCTGGAAAACGTCCGGCTGGGCATTCAGAGCCCGACGCTGACTGTGGCCGAGGCCGGACTGAATCTGTTCTGGCTCGACCGCGCGGTGTGGAACCTCGATGTCAATTACGCCCAGGGTCTGCGCTGGTTCGGCGCCGATGACGACTCACAGCATCAGGTCAACAACCTGCCCAAGGCGCAGTTTCGCAAGTACCGCGCCGGCCTCAGCCAATGGCGCAACGGTCAGCTCGGCGCGCAAGCCTGGCAGTGGCAGAGCCAGCTCAACGTGCAGTACAGCCCCGATCCGCTACCGGCCATCGAACAACTGCTCGGCACCGACGATTCGGCGGTGCGCGGTTATCGGGTCAGCAGCGCCTCCGGTGCCAGCGGTGCGCTCTGGCGCAACACGTTGCGCCTGCCGCTGCGCAGCGAATGGCCGGTGCAGATTACCCCGCGTGTCGGTCTCGACCATGGCTGGATCAAGGCCGATCACGGCGCACAGGGCCAACGCCTGAGCGGCGCCAGTGTTGGGCTGAATCTGGGCTGGAAGAACCTGCAAGTGGACCTCGATTACCAGCGCGCCCTCAACATTCCCAACGGTTTGCAGCACGAGCCGCCCACCTGGCTGATGCGTGTGGGTGTGCAGATATGACCCTTGTTTAAACCAATCAAGCAGTGAACAAACAGCCGTTGGATCTGAGCGCGACAGCCACGGCCAGGAAAAATCGCGCGACGTGATGCCGTCCTTCCATGGAGACGTTTTTATGCCAGCACCTACCTTTGCATTTCATCTTTCTCCTCGGGGCAAACTGCGCTGGGCGATTGCCAGCCTGTTCTTCGCCATCCACCTGCCAAGCGCATTGGCCGGCGGAGTCGTGGTCGCCCCGGGCCCCGGCGGTACCGCGCAATTGCAAACCCAGGGCGGTGTGCCCATCGTCAACATCGTTGCACCCAACGGCTCGGGTCTGTCGCACAATCAGTTCCTCGACTACAACGTCGATCGTCAGGGCCTGGTGCTCAACAACGCGTTGCAGGCCGGGCAATCACAACTCGCCGGGCAACTGGCAGCCAACCCGCAACTGCGGGGTCAAGCGGCAAGCGTGATCCTCAACGAAGTGATCAGCCGCAACCCCTCGGCCATCAACGGTGCGCAGGAAATCTTCGGTCGCGCTGCCGACTATGTGTTGGCCAACCCTAACGGCATCTCGGTGAATGGCGGCAGTTTCATCAACACGCCGAACGCTAATCTGGTGGTCGGCCGCCCGGAATTGAACGACGGCAAACTGCAGGCCTTGAGTACCCGTGATGCCAGTGGTCAGTTGCAGATTCAGAGCGGCGGCCTGCGTAACGGCGAGGGCTCGATCAACCTGATCGCGCCGCGTATCGACAGCCAGGGCGCGATCAATGCCCGCGATCAATTGAACCTCACGGTCGGGCGCAATCAGGTTGATTACGCCAGCGGCCAAGTGAAAACCGTAGACCCTGCTGGCAACACCGGCGATCAACGCATTGATGCCAGCCTGTTTGGCGCGATGCAGGCTGGACGCATCAATATCGTCAGCACGGCCGAAGGTGCGGGTGTCAGGGTTGGTGCAGTACACGTTGCGGGGCGCGACGGTGTGCAGATTCGTTCGGCCGGTGACCTCAGCGTCAGCGGCGAAGCTGTACCCAACAGCCTCGAAGTGACGCGTGCGGGCATCCGCAGCAGCGCTGGCGACGTGGGTTTGCACAGCGGCAAGGATCTGACCCTCGCCGCCACCGATGTCAGCGGCCGTGACGTTACGGTCGACGCCAAACGCAACCTGACCTTGACCACGGTCCAGAGCCGCAAGCTCCAGGAAAAGCGCGAGAACTGGAGCAATAGCACGATCGGCATCACCTGGGAAACCTACGACCGCACCCAGACCGACGCTGATTCGCGTCAACATGGCAGCCAGATCATCGCCAGCCGTGACGCCAAACTGTCGTCAGGCAAAGACACCGAATTGAAGGCCGCCAAGGTCGAGGCCGCTAACAATCTCAGCGTGCAAAGCGGCGGCGATCTGCGCCTGACCGCCGCCACCGAAAGCCACACCCAGACCGATCAAGGCAACCACCGCAAACACCTGTGGAAAGCCAATTGGAACACCAGCAGCGAAGAGCAGCGCAGCGTCACCACCCAGTTGAAGGCTGGCAACATCGCCTTGAAAACCGCTGCGTTGTTGCGTTCCGAAGGCGCCGAGCTGGACAGCTCGGGCGACCTGCAACTGGCTGGCAAGCAAGTGGAAATCGCCACTGCCACGCGCACCCATCGCAGCAGCGACAATAGCTACTCCGGCGATCTGGTCGGCGGCAGTTTCTTCGGCAAGACCGGTGATGCCGACAAGGGCCAGACCCAGCACCAGGGCAGCAAAATCAACGCGGCTGGCAAACTGATCGTCAAGGCGCACGACGTGCGCATCAGCGCCAGCCAGGTGCGTGGCGGCACCGACGCCAGTGTGATCAGTGACAAGGGTTCGCTGGTCATCGACGGCGTACAGGACACCTCGCACAGCAACAACCACGACAAGGACAGCAAGTTCTTCGGCATCACCAAGGACGAGTCGCGCCAGAACGCCAAGGACAGCACCACGGTGCGCAGTGAACTGGTGTCCGACAGCAACCTCAAGCTCAAAAGCGCCAAGGACATCGAAGTGGCCGGTTCCACGGTCAAGGCTGACGGCGCGCTGACGGCCGATGCGGCGGGGGATGTGAACGTGCATTCGGCGCAGAACACCCACGACAGCACCCATAGCACGCAGACCCGTGGCTTCGACGCTTACGCGAAAGAGCAAACGCCAGAGCAATATCGCGCCGGGATTCATTACGAAGACAAGCAGCAAACGGTGACCCGTAATGACGTCACCCAGCAAGGCGCCAGCCTCAGCGGCGGCAGCGTGCAGGTGAAGGCCGGTGGCGATCTGACGATCAAGGGCGGCGAGGTCAAATCCACTGCGGGCGACACCCACCTCAGCGGCAGGAATGTATCGTTGCTGGCCGAGCAGGACAGCCACAAAACCTCCACCGACAAGAGCAGCACGGGTGGCGGCTTTTACTACACCGGCGGCCTCGACCGCGCCGGCAGTGGCGTCGATTTCGCCCACAGCACTTCGCAAGACACCACGAGCAAAACCACGGCGCAAACCAGCAGCGTGCACAGCAGCGGCAACCTGATGATCAATGCCGACAAGCTCGCCACCGAGGGCGCTCAAGTGAAGGCTGGCAGCGGCCTGAATGTTGCGGCCAACGAAATCGACAACCGCGCCGCCAGCAACACCCAAAGCAGCAGCCACAACGAGAGCAACTGGTCGGCGGATATCGGCGCCAACGTCGAATACAAAGACATCGCCCGGCCGATTGCCGGCGCCATCAAAGACGTGATCGGCGGCAAGCTGCCGGACAAGGATGCATTGGCTAATGTCGGTCAGCCGAACGTTGGTATCGACGTCGCAGTCGGCCACGGCAGTGCCAGCAAAACCGAGCAAACCAGTAGCGCCGTGGTTAGCCGTTTTGAGGGCGGTAATGTAGACGTCAACGTGGCTGGAGCGCTGCACGATCAGGGCACCGAGTACAACGCCACTGCCGGCAAGGTGAACATTACGGCAGACAAACTGGTCGCCGATGCGGCAAGCGACACCCACAGCAGCACCGATAACGCCGTGGACGCCAAGGTCGACGTGCGCGTCTACACCAAAACCGGTGAAGACGTGAACGTTGCCGGCAGCGGGGCGGGGGGCAGCAGTGCGTCCAGCAAGGACAGCTCCACCGCCGTGGTCGGCGTTTATGCCGGCAACCAGGGCGTGAACATCAAGGTGGGCGGTGATGCGCAGTTCGAAGGCAGCCGTTTCGACGGTGGGCAGGGCGGCGTCAGTATCAAGACTGACGGCAACCTGGCGCTCAATCAGGCCAATGATCGCCAGAGCAGCGACACCTCCAGCCTGCGCGGCAACGCTTCGCTGACGGTCGGTACCTTGCCGGGCACCGATGGCACCAACGTCGATCTCGGTGCCGGGTTCCAGCTCGATCACAGCGGCAAGCAAGCCACTGACACTCAGGCCCACGTGGCGAGCATCAGTGGCAACGGCGTGCAACTGAGCAGCGGCGGTAATCAGATCCAGCAAGGCACGAAAATCGACAGCGCGGGCGCCATCGATTTGCAGGCCGATGGCAAACTTGACCTGCAAGCCGCCAGCGACACCCACACCGCCACCGGCAGCAATCTGGGCGGTGGTTTGAAGGGCGGCGGTAGCAAAACCAGCAGCGAGAAGAGCCGTGATCAGGGTGGTAATCTGAGCGGCAACTTCAACATCGGTCGAGTCAACGAGAACTCGCAGACCCTGACCGGTGGTCAACTCAACAGCCAAACCTCGGTCGCACTGAGCGGTGATGCGGTGCATCTGCAAGGCACTCAAGTCAGCGCACCCCACGTCAGCATCGACGCGCAGAAGGGTGGTTACGTGCAGGAGTCGGCGCAGTCCACCGACAGCCGCAACAACTGGAACGTGGCGCTGAATGCCGGTGGCAACCTGAGCAGCAAAACGCCGACATCAGCCGATGAAAAAGCCAGCAGCGATCACGGCTTCAATGCCGGGGCCAAGGTTGGCGTGGATTACCTGCAAGGCACCACGCAGCAGAACAGCCAGATCAAGGCTGACAGCGTGGTGTTGAATAGTGCGGGTGACGCGCAACTGGCGGGGGCGCGGATTGAGGCGAAGAACGTCGGCGGTGAAGTCGCCGGTAATCTGAGTGTCGAAAGCCGTCAGGACTCGCAGACCCACGCCAAGGTCGACGTCGATCTGGGGCTGACAGCGAAGAAAAACCCACCCAGCGACAAGGAAAAACTTGCCGGCACCGACTACAAGCCAACGCTGAAAGCGCAGGGTGAATACGCGCACAAGGACAGCGTGAAACAAGCCTCCGGCATCAGCGCTAGCCAAGGTGTGAATCTGACTGTTCGCGGCGCCACGCAACTCACTGGCGCGCGGATTTCGGCGAGTGAAGGCAAGGTTGATCTGGGGGGGGCGAAGGTCAGCAGTACCGACCTGAGCAACCTCGATTACGGCGTAAAAGCCGGGCTGGATCTGCCACAGAAAAAGGAAGAAAACGCAGCGAAGGTTTCCTTTGAGAACGGCAATCTGAAAGTCGGCCCGGTCACCCTGAGCGGTCATCTGGACGGCCAGCCGCTGCAGGCAGGGATCGACGAAAAAGGCTAATGACCCGCCACCCCATGCAAGAGCGGGCTTGCTCCTGCATGGGGTTCTCGCCGGGCACCGCAATGGTGTCCAGTGAGCCCTTACACGCTGAGGATTTGCTGTTGCTTATGCGTGTTCGTTACCTGGCGCTCCAGCAACGCCTCGACAAACTGCTTGCCGAATTGTTCCAGATACTGCCGCTGCAATAGGCATTCATGCGGTGCCTCAACGTCGTGCTGGATCAACTCACCGCTGATGTACGGCGCCCACAAGGCTGGCTGTTGTTCGTCCTGACGCAGGATGTCGGTGGTGGCGCGGATGAACAGCAAATCACCGTTGAACACCTCGTACTGCGTACGTCCGAGCAACTCCAGCATCCACTTCGAATCGTCTACCAGACGGGTCAGGAACTCATCGCCGATGTGCCGGCTACCGAGCACTTCTTCCATCGCACTTTTCAGCCCCTTGAGCCCTGCACGGGGCGTGCCGACGATGGCGCGGGTCATGCGGCTGATGATCATCGCGTCGTCAAGTTTCAACGAAGCCTGGCCACCTTGCAGCGGGTAGCTGTCGAACATGCAAAGGAAGCTCACTTCACGCCCGCGCGCCTGCAGCATCGCGCCAATACGCAGCGCGAGGTTGCCACCCACCGACCAACCGGCCAGTTGATACGGCCCCTCGGGATGCAGGTCGACGATGCGTTGAAGGTATTCCGCGGCCAGATCATCCAGTGATTCGATGACTCGCGTCGGATCGCGCAGGATCGGCGATTGCAACGCGTACAACGGCTGATTTTCCGGCAGAAACGGCAGCAGACCGGCATAGGGCCAGGCAATCCCGCCGCCTGGATGGATGCAGAACAGCGGTGGCCGTGAACCTTCGCTGCGCAGCGCTAGAACGGCGTCGAATGGATCGCTGTCACCGCTGTTGTTTTGCAGACGCTGGGCCAGTTGTCGCGGGGTGGGGGCTGCGAGGAAATCGGCGATGCCCAGAGCAACACCAAACCGCTCCTTGATCCGGCTGATCAGTTGCAGCCCTAGCAGCGAATGGCCGCCGAGGTCGAAGAAACTCTGGTTGGCGAACACTTCGTTGCAGTCCAGCGCCTCGGCGAACAGCTTGCACATCGCCGCTTCTTCTGGCGTCTGCGCAGGTGACAGTTCACAGGCGTCGTAGAGTACCGCCGCGGGCAGACGATCCATCGCCAGTTTACCGTTGGGCGTCAGCGGGAATTGGGCGACGCACATGATCACGCTCGGCACCATGTGCTGCGGCAGATGCCGGCCCAGTGCCTGTTTGAGCTGCTGACTGTCGAGACAGGAGTCCTTGCTGGCGACATAGCCGACAATGGCCGGGCCGTGGACAAGTTCACGCAACATCACCGCGGCGTCGTCGACTCCAGCGCAACCAAGCAGAACGTTTTTGATCTCGTCCAGTTCTATGCGCAAACCGCGCAGTTTGATCTGATTGTCCTGGCGGCCGAGGTAATGAATGCGCCCGGCGTGATCGAAGAACACCCGGTCACCTGCGCGGTACATCGTGCTCGCGCCGTCGAGCAGATCGGCAACAAAGCCTTTGGCGGTGAGATCGGGACGGTTGCGATAACCGCGCGCAACGCCCGGGCCGCCGATGAACAGATCACCCCAGGCCCCGGGTGGCAGCAAGCGCTGCTGGCCGTCGAGCACATACAGGCGCGTGTTGGCAGTGGCCGGCCCGATCGACAGATCCCCCGTGCCATAGCAGGCGTTGATCGAGGTGGCGAACGAGGTTTCCGTCGGGCCATAGACGTTGAGCAGGCGGCAATGCGAGAAGCGCGCGAGTAACGCCGGTGTACACGACTCACCGCCGAGCATGAGCACGGTGTCCTGCGGAAAGTCTTCGGTCTGATGGCAGGCAAGCAGGCTCGGGGTCATCACCAAAAGGTTGATGCCTTCACGCTTGACCAGTGTGGCCAAAGCTCTTCCGGGGCTACTGCTGACTTTGTCGGTGATCACCAGTTCAGCGCCGGCGAGCAAGGTCATCATGATTTCCAGCACCGACATGTCGAAACCGGCAGCGATGAATTGCAAGACTCGCGCGTGCGGCTTTAATTGCGCTGCATTGATGGCGGTGCGGGCGATCGGCACCAGATTGCGCTGCGTGACTTCGACGCCTTTGGGCTTGCCGGTGGAACCTGAGGTGTAGATCAGATAGCCCGGCAGTCCTGCATCGAATGGCGACAAAGGTTCAGTCGCCGTCGGTAGTTGCGCGAGGGTTTCGGCAGTCAGCCATAGCAGTTTTTCGGCAGCGATCTCGACTTTGAGTTGACTGCCCGGTGCGACGATCACCACGGTCGGGCTGGCATCGCTGAAAATGTGTTCGATGCGCGCCTCGGGCAGATCCGGATCGACCGGTACATAACAGGCGCCAAGTTTGAACAGGGCCACGGCGGCCACTGCCCATTCGAGGCTGCGCGAGAACATCACCACCACGCAGTCCCCGGCCTGCACACCACGCTCACGCAGATGTACCGCAAGGCGCGTGGCGTCATCGTCGAGGCGGGCATAGCTCAAGGTCCGTGCGCCTTGCGACAGTGCCGGGTGCTCGGCGTAATCGCGCACAGCGTCGGCAAAGGCCTCGGCGAATAACGGGAGTTTTTCCTGATGTGCAGGCAGTGCGTAATGGCGATGCTGCTCGTGGGGCAGGAACAAGTCGTAGTCGGCCGCAAGGGTTTGGGGCGAATTGGCGAAGTGTTCGAACAGTGCCGTCAGGCGCTGATAGTGCAGTTCAAGAGCCTCGGCAGCATATAGATCGGCATTGGCGTTGAATCCGATCTCCAGCCGACCATCGTCGTGGCGGTCGAAAATATCGATGCCCAAATGATCCGCCGGGCCATTGGCCACGTTCTGGATGGTCGTGTCGCAACCGGCAAAACCCGGACCTTGATCGTACGCAACGATGTTCAGCAGCGTGTTGAACAGCGGCTTGTTACCACGCTCGGTGTGCAGGTCGCGGATCATGCTTTCGCTGCGATAGTTTTGGTGCAGAAGGTGATGGCGCAGTTGTCGCTGCACGTTCGCCGCCACCGTCAGCACAGTGCTTTGAGGCGTGAACGACAAGTGCAGCGGCAGGATGTTAGCGACCATCGACGGCACATTGCGCAATGCCTTGAGCTGACGCGCCGCCACCGGCATGCCCAGGGCCAGTTCGTTTTGCCCGGTCATGCGGTGCAGGTATGTCGCGCACAGCGCCAGCAGAATGCTCGACAGGCGTAGCTTATGTTCGCCCGCCGCCGCGCGCAGTTGTAACAGGGTTTCACCGCCGAACACCTTGCGCAGACGATTGAGTTTGATCAGCGGCGCATCACCGGGCACCAGTTGTGTCGGCTCGGGCATCTTCAGGCAGTACTGGCGCCAATAGGTACGATCCTTGGTGTACATGTCGCTATGGCGATACTCCTCCTGCGCATCAAACACGCTCGACAGCGGCGCCAGCTCGAGTTTTTCGACCGCCTCGCCACGACTGAGCGCGTTGTAATGGGCCGTGATGTTGCTGAACACAATGCCGTGGCTGAAACCGTCCACCACCAGGTGTGAAGCCAACTCGATCATGCGGTAGTGCTGTGGTGCGAGACAGATCAGCACGTAACGGGCCAGCGGCCCGTGTTGCAAATCCATTTCCTGGTGCAGCAGGTACTCGAGCAGATCTTTGTAGGCGTCCAAAGGATTGGCTTGATCACTGACGTCCAGGCTTTCGAACGCCTTGGCGGGAAGGGCATCGGTAGGCTGAATGTGTTGTGCGTAGGTGCCGGTAGCCGCGTCTATATCGAAGGTCGCGCGCAAGGTGTCGGTTTGCAGGAATTGCGTGCGGATGGCGGCTTCGAGCCATTCAAGATTCAGCTCGCCACGCAGTTCGATGACGTCGCACAAGTGGTAGTTAAGATTGCTGTGGCTCTGGCTGATCGCCAGGCAGACTTCCTGTTGCGCCGTGGAAAGCGGGCACGGGTGTACGTCACGCATAAGAGTCATCCTTTCTTCCGTTGCGTCGGGTTTTTTGCAGGCAATAGCGTGCCTATTCCACTTGGCGCAAAAGCGACAGAGGCGGAATCGACGGCAAGCGCCGTTTCAGTTTTTTCAGAGGTGCGCCAGGTGAGTCAGGCGGGGCTGGAACCTTTGCTTGACGCCAATCCTTGGCGGTGTTTCTTGTTGTTGGCTTGACGCATTTGGTAACACGTCGGCACTTAACTTAGGTGCAGGAAATGCCGCTGTCAACTAACTGATTTGTTAGTTTTGACAGGGGGATTTTCTGCAGGCGCTGACGGAGGCCGCCACTTTTTGACCTTTGCGTTAGAACAGCACAATCAAAAAGTCCTCCTGATCCGGCAGGTGCACTCGGTTCAGACCTTCAACACTTTGCCACCCATGGCCACGGCCACCAGCAACACCGCCATCAACCCGAACGCAAAACTCAAACTGCTGGCATGGGCAACAAAACCAATCACCGCCGGCCCGGCCAGAATCCCTGCATAGCCCAGTGTGGTGATTGCTGGCACGGCGATGCTTTCCGGCATCACGGTTTGTTTACCGACGGCGGTGTAGAGCACCGGCACGATGTTCGAGCAGCCGGCGCCGACCAGCGCATAGCCGACCAGCGCGGCTTGCCAGCTCGGCGCGAAGGTCGCCAGAAACAGGCCTGCCGCCGCCAATAAACCGCCGAACAGGATAATGCGCGTGGCGCCGACAATGCGGACGATCCGGTCACCCATCAAGCGTCCTGCGGTCATGGTCAGGGCAAACGCGGCATAACCCAAACCGGCGTACGCGGTTTCGATCCCGCGTTCCTGCGTCAGGAACACCGCACTCCAGTCCAACGCCGCGCCTTCGGTGAGAAACACGATCAAGCACATCCCGCCAATAAACAGCACGATGCCGTGCGGTACGGCAAATGCCGGGCCGGCGCTTTCGCTACCGTAAGGCAGCATGTGGGGCACGCACTTGCACAACGCGGCAAACAGCACCGCCACCACCACCAGCGTTGCCGTCAGCGGTGTCAGCCCAAGGCCGAGCAGGGCGCTGACGCCGGCCGCGCCTACAATCCCGCCGAGACTGAACAAGCCGTGAAAGCCCGACATCATGTGCTTGCCGCTGGCGCGTTCGACGATCACCGCTTGCAGGTTCACCGTCGAATCCACCGTGCCCAGCCCTGCGCCGAACATGAACAGCGTGGCGACCAATGCCGGTATCGATGACACCGTCGCCAGCAACGGTAACGCCGCGCAGATCAGCAGCGTGCCGCCGGTTGCCACGCGGCGACAGCCGAACCGCGCCGCGAGAATCCCCGCCAATGGCATCGCCAGGATCGAACCGACGCCCAGACATAACAACAACAGTCCCAGCGTGCCCTCATCGAGTCCGGCCCGAGCCTTGGCGTACGGCACCAGCGGCGCCCACGCGGCGATGCCGAGCCCGGCGATGAAGAACGCGATGCGTGTGGAGATCTGTTGCAGGCGTCCGGGGACGAAGGTGTCTTGGGGGGTGAGGCTGGTCATATCGATCCTTGGCAAAAAACATCGCGTCCCCGAAGGACAGTGACTGGGCGTCGAGGTTCGATCGCAGGCCTTCGGGACGTGCAGCCCACATCCTAACCCGCTCCCACATGGATCGTGCCAGCCGGTAAAGTGATGTGCTTTGCAAACGCGGATTCAGGAGCCAGTGATGACGCAGTTCTACGATGCCCGAGGCAACCTCTATGGGGTGATTTCGCCCCAAGCGCTGCGTGAGGCCGGTATTGAGTTACCCGCCAGCGCCGCCGACTGTGCGTCATCACGGCAGGCGTGGAGTCATCTGGCTGTAGCGCTTTGTTGCGACTGGCCCGAGGGGCAGGCACCTGAGGGGAGCAAATCCCACCGCAGCGACGGGTTGCTGGTTGGCCCGTTTCAGGCCGCGCCGCCGTTTGATGTCTTGATCGTCAACACCGACGGCACACTCGCCGAACGCAGCGGCAACGGCCTGACGATTTTCTCCCAAGCGCTGACCGAGCAAGGTGTGCTGCCGGCACATGGGGCGCTGCTGCGCGTCCATCACGACAAGGGCCAACCGGTGGAAACCTCGGTGAAACCGGCCGAAGTCGAAGGCGTAAAAGGCTTTTGGCTTGACCTCGGCCAACCCGGATTCGGCCCATCGGCAGTCGGTGCGCAGAATGTCGAAAGCCGTGAGCTCAATGGGCGGGACGTGAGCCATGTTCCTGCCTTGGCGCAACTCGATCCCGCGTGGCGCCACAGCCAGTTCGTGCGTATCGGCAATCCGCATTGCGTGACGCTGCTCAGCGATGCGGCCGCTTTGCCGAGCAACGATCAGATGCGCGTTTCACCGCTGACCGAAGGCCTGACCCGGATTGCCTACGCAATGCCGACCGGCGTTGGCAATCCTTGTCCGGCGGGTGTGAACCTGCAATGGGCCGCGCGCGGATCAGCGCAGCGGATCATCGCGCGGGTATTCGAACGCGGCGAAGGGCCGACGGCGTCATCGGGCACCAGTGCCAGTGCGGTGGCTTGCGCGGCGTGGCGTGCAGGCTGGGTCACGGCCGCAGAAGTTTACGTGGAGATGCCTGGCGGCACTGCCCCCATTTTGCTGCAAGCACACAAGGGAGAACTGAACCGCGTGCGTTTGTTCGGAACGGCACGGTTAACTGATTAGCCGGTTACCCACATTTGTATGGCGGGTGATGCGGCTATTGCGAACTGATGCTCTGCGTCAGTTTCAGAAACTTCGGGATGACGGCCTCGGGCGCAGGCGTCAGGTCCTTCAAACCGTCAGTGCCTTTTTGAAAGGTGAACATCTGCGCCGCAATCAACGGACTGACCAAACCGCCGACATGGGCTATGGCAAACCAGGCGCGATCCTGCTCGGCGGATTCCGGCCGAGGGTCCAAGCGCCAGCCTTCGAGGGTGGTCATGTGTTTGCCGATGTAGAACTTTTCCATGATCTTCGACTTTTTCCAGTTCTCCGCGTCGTAGCCGGGGCGGTAGTCGGTGTCGTAGGTGCCTCGGGTAGCTTTGGTCGGGTCGCTTTGCGAGGCATTGAT
>NZ_CAXAPN010000030.1:0-96496 GCF_963971015.1 Pseudomonas sp. RA_15y_Pfl2_54 | reverse complement strand
TCTACTTGGTCGACAACTGACAATTTAAAAGTCAGCGTGTAATCGCGCTGACTACGTTTTGCGCCCGTATCCATTGCACCCTCCTGATAAGAAGCCAGAAGGTGTAAACCTTATTCAGGACGAGACATCACCAATAAAAAAGGCAACCCGACGGGTTGCCCTTTTTTATTGGTAATAACTTACGCCGCACTAAACAACTTGTGCGGATCAATCACAAACTTCTTCGGCACGCCGGCATCGAACTCGCCGTACCCTTCCGGCGCCTGATCAAGGCTGATGACCTGCACGCCGACCACTTCGGCAATGTTGATGCGGTCCCACATGATCGCCTGCATCAGTTGGCGGTTGTACTTCATCACCGGGGTCTGGCCGGTGTGGAAGCTGTGGGATTTGGCCCAGCCCAGACCGAAGCGGATGCTCAGGCTGCCCATTTTCGCGGCAGCGTCCACGGCGCCCGGATCTTCGGTGACGTACAGACCGGGAATGCCGATCTTGCCCGCTACGCGCACCACGCCCATCAGCGAGTTGAGCACGGTGGCCGGCGCCTCGGCTTTGACGCCGTCGTGGCCGTGGCCGCGTGCCTCGAAGCCGACGCAGTCCACCGCGCAATCGACTTCCGGTTCGCCCAGCAGTGCGGCGATCTGTTCGTGCAGCGGCGTGTCTTTGGACAGGTCGACGATTTCAAAACCCTGCGCCTTGGCGTGGGCCAGGCGGATGGTGTTGACGTCACCGACGATCACCACAGCAGCGCCCAGCAAACGTGCCGAAGCCGCAGCGGCCAGACCGACCGGGCCGGCGCCGGCAATGTAAACGGTGCTGCCCGGGCCAACGCCGGCAGTAACCGCGCCGTGATAACCGGTCGGCAGAATGTCGGAGAGGCAGGTCAGGTCACGGATTTTCTCCATGGCCTTGTCGCGATCCGGCAGTTTCAGCAGGTTGAAGTCGGCGTACGGCACCAGCACATATTCGGCCTGGCCACCGGTCCAGTCGCCCATGTCGACATAGCCATAGGCGCCGCCGGCACGGGCCGGGTTGACGGTCAGGCAGACGCCGGTGTGTTGCTCTTTGCAGGAACGGCAGCGCCCGCAAGCCACGTTGAACGGAACGGAAACCAGATCACCGATTTTCAGGTTTTCGACGTCGGAGCCTTTTTCGATCACTTCGCCGGTGATCTCATGACCCAGCACCAGACCGGTCTGCGCCGTGGTACGGCCGCGCACCATGTGCTGGTCGGAGCCGCAGATGTTGGTGGAAACCACCTTGAGAATGACCCCGTGCTCGATCTTGCGACCGCGCGGGTCCTGCATTTTCGGATAGTCGATTTTCTGTACTTCGACCTTGCCAGCGCCGAGATACACCACACCACGATTGCCAGACATGCTTTCACCTCGCTGTTGTTTTTATGGAACCGCGTTGCCCAGGCAGGCAGCGCGTTAAGTGCTCGGGTTATTGCTTGTGGGTGCTGCGTTGTCAGTAATGGCTCCTTCGCGAGCAAGCCGGCTCCCACTGGGTTCGGTGGTGAATTCAAATTTTGCGAACGACACCAATCCCTGTGGGAGCGGGCTTGCTCGCGAAAGCGATCTAGAGAACGACTGTTCTATTGGCGTTCAAAAACACCCTTCTTTCGATGTGATAGCCAACGGCCCGGGCCAAGGTCAGACCTTCGATATCCCGTCCCTTGGCAATCAGATCTTCCGGGTAATGGCTGTGATCCACCGCCTCGACGCCCTGGGCGATGATCGGCCCTTCATCCAGATCGTTGTTGATGTAATGCGCCGTCGCCCCCACCAGTTTCACGCCTTTGTTATAGGCCTGGTGATACGGCTTGGCGCCTTTGAAGCCCGGCAGCAGCGAGTGATGGATGTTGATTGCCTTGCCATCAAGCTTGCGGCACAGCTCCGGCGACAACACCTGCATGTAGCGGGCGAGGATCACCAGCTCAGCGCCGGACTCTTCGATCACCTGCCATACCTGACGCTCCTGCGACGGCTTGTCGTTGGGGTCGAGGGGGAAATGGTAGTAGGGAATCTGGTGCCAGTCGGCCAACGGCTTGAGGTCCGGGTGATTGGACACCACCGCCGCCACGTCCATCGACAATTGGCCGATGCGCTGGCGGTAGAGCAAGTCGTTGAGGCAGTGATCGGCCTTGGAGACCATGATCACCACTTTTGGCCGGTAGTTCGGCGCGGTCAGCTCGAAGACCATGCCGAAGGCCTGACCACGCTCGCCGAGGCTGGCGCGAAAGGTTTGTTCGTCGAAACCGTCAGGCTGGCGAAACTCCACGCGAATGAAGAAGCGGCCCGAGAGCCGGTCATCGAAGGAGTGGTGCTCGGTGACGTAGCAACCCTGCTCGAACAGAAAACGCGTCACCGCGTCCACAGTGCCGAGAACGCTGGGGCAGTCGGCGGTCAGAATCCATGTGTCTGGGGCGCGGCTCATGGTTGTGTCTCCTAGGCCTGGACGCTGAGGCCGTACTCGGCCGATGCATCCTGCAACCACAACCACCAGTAATCCGAGAAGCTGCGACGGATCAGCAGCTCCCAGGTGTCTTCAGCGGTATGGCGAATCATCAACTGCGATTTGGCGAACACCGTGCCGACCGCTTTACCGACCGGGAAGTTATTCGGGTGCACGTCGTAGCTGGTGGATTTCATCAGCACCTGACGCACATTCGGCCCGCTCAGTTCGAGCACTTGCTGGCCGCCGCTGACGTTGACGATGGCGATGTGCAGATCGCCCAAGGCTTCGCGCAGCTTTTGCTCGGCGGCGAACTCTTCACCGCTGGGCACGATCAGCAGCCATTCATCCGGGCCCATCCATTGCAGGCTGGTTTCGCCTTTGACGATGACGCTCAGAGCGCCGGGCAGTTCGATGCCCAATGCTTTGTGCACACCGGCGGCGAAAGCGGCATCGTGGCCATCGCCACGAAGAGTCAGGTGGCCGAGGAGTTTTTTCTCACGCACGATCACGCCGGCGCTCTTGCGGCCCTTGCCGACCAGGCTGGCGAGGTCGGCATGGTGCAGCGACGACTCGGCACGGGCACCGGTGGTCGGGCGTTGTTGGTACACGTTGGCTGTGGTCATAAAGCACCTTTGCTGAATTCTGTGGTGAATCTACTGGCGCCTTCGCGAGCAAGCCCGCTCCCACATCTGGAATGCATTCCCCTGTGGGAGCGGGCTTGCTCGCGAAGGCCGCGACTCGGTCTATCAGATATTTTGACGGTCGCCCTTCGGATCGAAGAACACCGAAGACACAATCTCCGCCTCGATCACGCTGCCATCGGCCAGCGGCGCAAACACCCGCTCACCCATACGCTTGAGACCGCCCTTGACCACGCCCATGGCAAACGAATAACCGAGGGAGTTGTGCGCGTAACTGGAGGTCACGTGACCGACCATGGTCATCGGGATCGCTTGCTTGGTGTTGAACACCAACTGCGCACCTTCGGGCAGCCACACATTCGGGTCGATCGGTTTCAGGCCCACCAACTGTTTGCGCTGATCACGCACGCAGTCTTCACGGTTCATGCCGCGCTGACCGATCCACGAGAACGGTTTGGTGCGACCGACGCACCAGCCCATGTTCAGGTCATCCGGGGTCATCGAGCCGTCAGTGTCCTGACCGACGATGATGAAACCTTTCTCGGCGCGCAGAACGTGCATGGTTTCAGTGCCGTACGGGGTCAGGTTGTACGGCTTGCCGGCCTCGACGATTTTCTCCAGCACGCCCATCGCATAATCGGCCTGCACGTTGACTTCGTACGACAGCTCACCTGTGAACGAGATGCGGAACACCCGCGCCGGCACACCGCCAACCAGACCTTCCTTCCAGGTCATGAACGGGAACGCTTCGTTGCCCAGATCGATGTCGGTCACGGCGCTGAGCAGCTTGCGGCTGTTCGGCCCGGACAGGGTCATGGTCGCCCAGTGGTCGGTGACGGACGTGAAGTAGACCTTCATGTCTGGCCATTCGGTCTGGTGGTACAGCTCCAGCCATTGCAGCACGCGCGCCGCACCGCCGGTGGTGGTGGTCATGACGAAATGGTTGTCGGCCAGGCAAGCCGTCACCCCGTCGTCGAAGACCATGCCGTCTTCTTTGCACATCAGGCCATAACGGGCCTTGCCCACGTCGAGCTTGGTCCAGGCGTTGGTGTACACGCGGTTGAGAAACTCGCGGGCATCCGGGCCTTGAATGTCGATCTTGCCCAGGGTCGAGGCATCGAGCAGGCCGACGCTGTCGCGCACGGCTTTGCATTCGCGCTTTACGGCCGCGTGCAGGTCTTCACCGTTTTTCGGGAAGTACCACGGACGTTTCCACTGGCCCACATCTTCAAACTCGGCGCCATTTTTCAGGTGCCATTGATGCAGTGCGGTGTAGCGCACCGGTTCAAAGATGTGCCCACAGTGACGGCCGGCCACGGCGCCGAAAGTGACCGGCGTGTAGTTCGGGCGGAACATCGTGGTGCCCATCTGCGGGATGGTCACGTTCAGCGAACGGGCGGCAATGGCCAGACCGTTGACGTTGCCGAGCTTGCCCTGATCGGTGCCGAAGCCCAGCGCGGTGTAGCGCTTGACGTGCTCGACCGACTCGAAACCTTCGCGGGTCGCCAGTTCGATGGCGGCGGCGGTGACGTCGTTTTGCAGGTCGACGAATTGCTTCGGCGCACGGGCCGTGCCCTTCTCATGCGGCACCTGGAACAGCGCCAGCGTCGGCTCTTCGAGACGGCTCAGGGCTTTGGGCAGCGTGCCTTCGACCGCCGCGAAACCGGCTTCACTGGCAGCGCGCACGCCACCTTCAAAACCGTCGGCCAGCGAATCGCCGAGACCGTAAACGCCGTTGATGCCACCCACGCACACGCGTTTCTGCGGTGCTTCGCCCGGTATGAAACCGAGGATGTCTTCGCGCCAGGTCGGCTTGCCGCCCAGGTGCGAGGCCAAGTGAACCACCGGGCTGTAACCCCCGGAAGTCGCGACCACATCGCAGTCGAGCCATTCGCCCGGGCTGGTCACGGCGTGCGCCTTGACATCAATCGCGGCGACGCGGGCAGCGGTCACGCGCTTGCTGCCACGCGCCTCGATCACGGCGCTGCCGGTGAGGATACGGATGCCTTTGGCGCGGGCTTCTTCCACCAGCGCACCGCGCGGATTGCTGCGGGCGTCGGCGATGGCTACCACTTGCAGACTGGCGTCGAGCCAGTCCAGCGCCACGCGATAGGCGTGATCGTTGTTGGTCGACAGCACCAGTTTCTTGCCCGGCGCCACGCCGTAACGGCGCACGTAAGTCGACACAGCACCGGCGAGCATGTTGCCCGGCACGTCGTTGTTGCCGTAAACCAGCGGACGCTCGCAAGCGCCGGTCGCCAGCACCACACGCTTGGCACGAACGCGATGGATGCGCTGACGCACTTGACCGATTGGCGCGCGGTCGCCGAGGTGATCGGTCAGGCGTTCGTGAATGGTCAGGAAGTTGTGGTCGTGGTAGCCGTTGACCGTGGCGCGCGGCAACAGCAGCACGTCCGGGGTGTCTTTCAATTCGGCGATGACGCTGGCAACCCAGTCCATCGCCGGTTTGCCGTCCAGGCTTTCGCGCGAATCGAGCAGGCTGCCGCCGAACTCTTCCTGCTCGTCAGCCAGAATCACCCGGGCACCGCTGCGCGCAGCCGCCAGTGCAGCGGCCAGACCCGCAGGGCCAGCGCCGACGATCAGCACGTCGCAGTGCTGGTTCATGTAGTCGTAGGTGTCCGGATCGACTTCGGTCGGCGAACGGCCCAAACCTGCAGCCTTACGGATGTACTTCTCGTACGTCATCCAGAACGATTGCGGGTACATGAAGGTTTTGTAGTAGAAACCCGGTGGCATCAGCTTGCCGCCGACCTTGCCGAGAATGCCCATCATGTCGTTGTTGACGTTGGGCCAACCGTTGGTGCTGGTCGCGACCAGGCCTTGGTACAACGCCTGTTGCGTGGCGCGCACGTTGGGGATCTGCGTGGCTTCGGTCGCACCGATCTGCAGCACGGCGTTCGGCTCTTCGGCACCGGCAGCGAAAATGCCCCGTGGACGCGAATACTTGAAGCTGCGACCGATGATGTCGACACCGTTGGCGATCAGCGCGGCGGCCAGCGAGTCACCCTCGAAGCCTTTGTAGGTCTGACCGTTGAAGGTGAAGCTCAGCACTTTGTTGCGGTCGATCCGTCCACCGTTGGACAGGCGATTGGTCTGGCTCATACCTTCTCTCCCAGCGCCGTCGTGGCTGTTTTTGCAGGGTCAGCCTTGTCGGTGAATTGCGGCTTTTCGCCGATCTTGTAGGTTTCGAGAATCTCGTAGGTCACGGTGTCGCGAGTGGCGTTGAAGTACTGGCGGCAACCGGCGACGTGATCCCACAGCTCGTGGTGCAGACCGCGCGGGTTGTCGCGGAAGAACATGTAGTCGCCCCACTCCTCGTCGGTGCAGGCGGCAGGGTCCAGCGGGCGCGGGATGTGCGCCTGACCGGATGCATGAAATTCCTCTTCGGAGCGCAGTTCGCCGCAGTGAGGACAGAAGATATGCAACATGGGGATTTCTCCTGTTAGTGGGCGACGGCAGCAGCGCCGTGTTCGTCGATGAGGGCGCCGTTGTGGAAACGGTCGATGGAAAACGGTGCGGCCAACGGGTGCATTTCACCCTTGGCCAGGCTGGCGGCAAACACGTTGCCCGAGCCAGGTGTGGCCTTGAAGCCACCGGTGCCCCAACCGCAGTTGAAGAACATGTTCGGTACCGGGGTTTTCGAAATGATCGGGCAGGCGTCCGGCGTGGTGTCGACGATGCCGCCCCACTGACGGTTCATGCGCACCCGCGACAGCACCGGGAACATCTCGACGATGGCCTGGATGGTGTGCTCGATCACCGGGTACGAACCGCGCTGGCCGTAGCCGTTGTAGCCGTCGATACCGGCGCCGATCACCAGATCGCCCTTGTCGGACTGGCTGATGTAACCGTGCACGGCGTTGGACATGATCACGCTGTCGATAATCGGTTTGATCGGCTCGGACACCAGCGCTTGCAGCGGGTGGGATTCGATCGGCAGACGGAAACCGGCCAGTTTCGCCATGTGTCCGGAATTACCGGCCGTCACCACGCCGACACGCTTGGCGCCGATGAAGCCTTTGTTGGTTTCGACGCCGATGCACACGCCGTTTTCCTTGCGAAAACCGATCACTTCGGTCTGCTGGATCAAGTCCACACCGAGGGCGTCGGCGGCACGGGCAAAGCCCCAGGCCACGGCATCGTGACGGGCGACGCCGCCGCGACGCTGGACGGTCGCACCCAGCACCGGGTAGCGCGTGTTTTTCGTGCAGTCGAGGTACGGAATCTCGTCAGCCACTTGCTTGGCGTTGAGCAGTTCGCCATCGACGCCGTTGAGGCGGTTGGCGCTGACCCGACGCTCGGAATCGCGGATGTCCTGCAGGGTGTGGCACAGGTTGTAGACGCCACGCTGGGAGAACATCACGTTGTAGTTCAGGTCTTGCGACAGACCTTCCCACAATTTCATCGCGTGTTCATACAGGTGCGCCGACTCGTCCCACAGGTAGTTGGAGCGCACGATGGTGGTGTTGCGCGCGGTGTTACCGCCGCCCAGCCAGCCTTTCTCGACCACGGCCACGTTGGTGATGCCGTGTTCTTTGGCCAGATAGTAGGCCGTCGCCAGACCATGCCCGCCGCCGCCGACGATGACCACGTCGTAAACCTTTTTCGGCGTGGGCGTGCGCCACATGCGCTGCCAGTTTTCGTGGTGGCTGAGGGAGTGTTTGAAGAGGCCGAAGCCCGAATAGCGTTGCATAGTCATTTACTCCAGAACGCTCAGCGATAAACCGGGAAGTCTGCGCACAGGGCCGCAACCTGCTGGGCGACATTGGCCTCGACATCGGCATCGCCGAGGTTGTCGAGGATGTCGCAGATCCAGCCGGCCAGCGTTTCGCACTGAGTCACCTTGAAGCCGCGCGTGGTCACTGCCGGGGTGCCGATGCGCAGGCCCGAGGTGACGAACGGCGACTGCGGGTCGTTCGGCACGGCGTTCTTGTTGACGGTGATGTGGGCACGGCCGAGGGCGGCGTCAGCATCTTTGCCGGTCAGGCCCTGACGGATCAGGCTGACCAGGAACAGATGATTGTCGGTACCACCGGACACTACATCGTAGCCACGTTTGATAAATACGCTCGCCATCGCCTGAGCGTTGTCGATCACTTGCTGCTGATAAGCCTTGAAGCCTGGCTCCAGCGCTTCCTTGAAGCACACGGCTTTACCGGCGATGACGTGCATCAGCGGGCCGCCCTGGGCACCCGGGAAGACAGCAGCGTTGAGCTTCTTCTCGATCTCTTCGTTGGACTTGGCCAGGATCAACCCGCCACGCGGACCGCGCAGGGTCTTGTGGGTGGTGGTGGTGACCACGTCAGCGTAAGGCAGCGGATTCGGGTACAGGCCGGCAGCGACCAGACCCGCAACGTGGGCCATGTCGACGAACAACAGCGCCCCGACCTTGTCGGCGATCTGACGGAAACGCGGGAAATCCAGGGTCTTGGAGTAAGCCGAGAAACCGGCCACGATCATCTTCGGCTGGCACTCAACGGCCAGACGCTCGACTTCGTCGTAATCGATCAAACCGGTCTTGGTGTCGATGCCGTACTGCACAGCGTTGTACAGCTTGCCCGAGGACGACACTTTGGCGCCGTGGGTCAGGTGACCGCCGTGGGCCAGGCTCATGCCCAGAATGGTGTCACCTGGTTTGATCAACGCCAGATACACGGCGCTGTTGGCCGAGGAGCCGGAGTGCGGCTGGACGTTGGCGTAATCGGCACCGAACAATTGCTTGGCGCGTTCGATGGCCAGCGCTTCGACTTTATCCACATGCTCACAACCACCGTAGTAGCGCTTGCCCGGATAACCTTCGGCGTACTTGTTGGTCAGGCCGCTGCCCTGCGCTTGCATGACGCGTTTGCTGGTGTAGTTCTCGGACGCGATCAGCTCGATGTGATCTTCCTGACGTTGCTCCTCGGCATTCATCGCCGCCAGCAGTGCATCGTCGTAACCCTGGATCTGGTCTTGCTTGCTGAACATCGCGTCTCTCCCAGCGGCGGCGGTGCGCCATTCGTCTCGGTCAGGCACCGGCGTGCCCTTTGATGCGATGGTATGACCGGCGCAGACAGCTCAAATGCCTACGGACGCCACGCAAAGGTGCGTTTACGACATGGCGGGAAATGTCGTTGAAAACACTATCCTCAAACCTGCACAGCCCCCACAGGGGTTATGTGTAGGCCGCACGAATGGCGAGCAACAGAAGAAAATGCGCAGGATAGAGGGCGTAAGCCCAGCGGCGCATGGGTGGCGGATGAAGCGACCGGGTCTGTCGCAACAGGAACAGGCCAAGCAGTGGCGCAATCAGACAAGTGATAAGGCCGAAGATCGCTACTTCATTGCCCAATTGCGCCGACTCGAAAAGCACCCGCCACTGATTCGCCGCCAGACACACCAGCCCCGGCAACAGGCTGAAATACCACTCACGGCGGATCACCAGCAGTGTCGCCAATGGCAGCAACACCCCAAAAATGCCAAACATCAGTCGCTCGCAAAACACCGCGGCCAGCAGCACAGCCGCGACACCGACCAGTCGCCAAACCCGTGTTCCATCCTGCCAGCCCCGCGCCACCAGCAGCCCTAATGCCAACGTAGGCATAACGTTCAACGTGTCGGGGTCAGGCATGTACAAGCGATACGGAATTTCACTGACGGCACTGAACAACACCAACCACCCCAGATAACGCCACTCGATCTTGCGCATGCCATCACGGGAAAGATTCGCCGCCATCGCCAGACAGAACCACGCAAACGCCAGCCGCCCCGGCACGTAAAGCCAATCGACGCTGATCCCGACATATCGCAGATGATCGAGCAGCATGCTTGCAAGCGCTAACCACTTGAGCAGATCCAGCGCGCCGTCACGTTGACTCAGGTGCATAATCGGCCCGTGTCCTTGTAAAGTTCTGACAGCGACATCCCGTGTGCTCCCCGGATGATCTTCGGTAAAGTGCGCAACCCTCATTGACCAACGAAGCGTCAAAAGCGCTTCGATCACGGAAGCCGGCCATGACCGACAAGAGCCAACAATTCGCCAGCGACAACTATTCCGGTATCTGCCCTGAAGCCTGGGCTGCCATGGAACAGGCCAACCACGGCCACCAACGCGCTTACGGCGACGATGAATGGACAGCGCGAGCCGCCGACCATTTCCGCAATCTGTTCGAAACCGACTGCGAAGTGTTCTTCGCCTTCAACGGTACCGCCGCCAACTCGCTGGCGCTGTCGTCGCTGTGCCAGAGTTACCACAGCGTGATCTGCTCGGAAACCGCCCACGTCGAAACCGACGAATGCGGCGCCCCGGAATTCTTCTCCAACGGCTCGAAACTGCTGATCGCCCGTACCGAAAACGGCAAGATCACGCCGGAATCGATCCGCGAAGTTGCGCTAAAGCGCCAGGACATTCACTACCCCAAACCGCGCGTGGTCACACTGACCCAAGCCACCGAAGTCGGCAGCGTCTACACCCCGCAAGAAGTCCGCGCCATCAGCGCGACTTGCAAAGAACTGGGCCTGCACCTGCACATGGACGGCGCACGCTTCTCCAACGCCTGCGCCTTCCTCGGCTGCTCGCCGGCGGATCTGACCTGGAAGGCCGGTGTGGATGTGCTGTGCTTCGGCGGCACGAAAAACGGCATGGCCGTGGGTGAGGCGATTCTGTTCTTCAACCACAAACTCGCTGAAGACTTCGACTACCGCTGCAAACAGGCCGGACAACTGGCCTCGAAAATGCGCTTTTTGTCGGCGCCGTGGGTCGGCATCCTCGAAAACGACGCCTGGCTCAAATACGCCCGCCACGCCAACCACTGCGCGCAGTTGCTGGCCGAACTGGTCAGCGATATTCCCGGCGTGGAGTTGATGTTCCCGGTGCAGGCCAACGGCGTGTTCCTGCAACTGTCGGAACCGGCAATTGCGGCGTTGACCGCAAAAAACTGGCGTTTCTACACCTTCATCGGCAAGGGCGGGGCACGCTTCATGTGCTCGTGGGACACCGAAGAAGAGCGCGTGCGTGAGCTGGCCCGCGACATCCGCGAAGTCATGTCCCACTAACGCCTCTCCCCGCACTGCTCGTTCCCACGCAAAGCATGGAACGAGCAACGCTCTCGCGCTTGCTGCTTGGTCTACATTGTCTGTCGAGCCTCCGCTCACACAACAATAAGCAGGAGCATCGGCATGTCGCTACAAGGCAAAACCCTGTTCATCACCGGCGCCAGCCGTGGCATTGGCCGTGAGATTGCGCTGCGGGCAGCCAGGGACGGGGCCAACATCGTCATCGCCGCCAAGAGCGCCGAACCCCACGCCAAGTTGCCCGGCACCATTCATAGCGTCGCCGCGCAAGTCGAGGCTGCTGGCGGCAAGGCATTGGCACTGCAAGTCGATGTCCGCGACGAAACCGCAGTGCGACAGGCGCTGGCTCAGGCGAATGAGCATTTCGGTGGGATCGATGCACTGGTGAACAACGCCGGGGCGATCAAGTTGACCGGCGTGCGACACATCGAGCTCAAGCGGTTCGACCTGATGCACCAGATCAACACCCGCGCGGTGCTGTTGTGCAGCCAGGCCGCCCTGCCCTATCTGAAAAAATCCGCCGGACACATTCTCAATCTGTCACCGCCGCTGAATCTGGCGAGCAAGTGGTTCGCCCAATACAGCCCCTACACCGTGACCAAATACGGCATGAGCATGCTGACGCTGGGCATGAGTGAGGAATTCGCCAATGACGGCATCAGCGTCAATTCGCTGTGGCCGCAGACCATGATCGCCACGGCGGCCATCGAATTTCAGCTGGGCAGTCGCGAGTCGTTCAAGCATGCGCGCACGCCGGCGATCATGGCGGATGCAGCGCATGTGATTTTGAGTAGCCGCGGACGCCAGATCAGCGGGCGGTTGTTGATTGATGAAGAGATTTTGCGCGAGCACGGCGCGACTGAATTCGACCACTACCGTTTCGAGCCGGACAGCGACGCCGCTTTGATGCCCGACCTGTTCGTGGATTGAAACACCCTCCGCTGTGGGAGCGGGCTTGCTCGCGAAGGCGTCAAATCAGTCAACATCAGTGTTGAATGACATACCGCATTCGCGAGCAAGCCCGCTTCCACATTTGTACTGCGGTGAAATCTAGAATTCGATCCGCACGTCGCCTTTGGGCACGCTGCAGCACGACAAGATAAACCCTTCGGCCTCGTCTTCCTCGGTAATCCCGCCGTTGTGGTCCATCTCGACTTCGCCGCCCAGCTTCATGACCTTGCACGTCCCGCAAATCCCCATGCCGCAGGCTTTCGGAATCATCAGCCCAAGCTTGGCCGCCGCTGCGTGCACGGTTTCGCCCGGCGCCACGCGAATGCTCTTGCCCGACGCGGTGAATTCCACCTGATGCAGGTCTGCCACATCGATTTCCGGTGCATCCGCAGCTTGTTCGGCCTGCTCCACTGCGTCGGCGCGGGCCTCGGGTGGCGTGGCGCCGAAGGATTCCTCGTGATAACGCGCCATGTCGTAACCGGCCGCTTCCAGCAAGCGCTTGACCGCGCTCATGTACGGCGTCGGGCCGCAGCAGAACACCTCACGCTCAAGGAAGTCCGGGACCATCAGTTCGAGCATCTTGTGGTTCAGATAACCGCGATACCCGGCCCACGGTTCGCCCAGACCATGCTTCTCGCAGATCAGGTGCAAACTGAAGTTGTCGATCCGCGACGCCATGTGCTCCAGCTCGCGGTGGTAAATGATGTCTTTGGGCGAACGGGCGCTGTGGATAAACGTCATGTCGACGTTGGCGTTGGTGTCATAGAACCAGCGCGCCATCGACATCACCGGGGTGATACCGACGCCGCCGCTGAGGTAAAGCACTTTGGGGCCCGGAAAGTCGATGGCGTTGAACAGACCGACCGGCCCGTGCACCGCCAGTTCCTGGCCTTCATGCAGGTTGTCGTGCAGCCAGTTCGAGACTTTGCCGCCCGGCACCCGTTTGATGGTCACCGAGAAGCTGTAAGGCACCGACGGCGAACTGGAAATGGTGTACGAGCGCATGATCGGCTGGCCTTCGATTTCCAGCTCCAGGGTCACGAACTGCCCGGGCTTGAAGAAGAACAGGATCGGCTGATCGGCCATGAAGCAGAAGGTGCGCACGTCCCAGGTTTCCTGGATGACTTTGACGCAACGGACGATGTGTCGGCCATTGGCCCAGGTCTGGGTGGTGACCGGATTCAGGAAGCTGTTGGACATGCTGTTCTCCACGGCCGACTGTCGGCCTTCATGTGGCGATTCTGCGTATAGCGCAGAGGTCCCGTTTACCTATCCGCGACATTGACATACTTATGGCAACCAGCCCCCTATCACTGGGGGATACACGTCGGGAACAGATTGCGCCATGTCGCCCATGGATAAGGTTGCGCCCTGCGCCGGGCCCACACTCAGCGCCACATCAACACAGATTTTCTGCGCCTTGCGATGTAACCGTATCAGCCACTATTCGCCGGCCACCCTGATGGCCATGAGGAACATATCGATGGACGTCACCACTACCCTGAGCTTGGGCGATCCACTGGAACCCGCACGCAAGGCCACCGCACAGATGTTGCAGGAGCGCGAGCGCACCTTTTCGCTGCCACAACCGTTCTACAGCGACGAACGGCTGTTCGATATCGACATGCAGGAAATCTTCCAGAAAGAGTGGTTGATCGCTGGCATGACCTGCGAAATCCCGGCCAAGGGCAACTACCTGACCCTGCAGGTCGGCAAGAACCCGATCATCGTCATTCGTGGCGCCGAAGGCGTGGTGCATGCCTTCCACAACGTCTGCCGCCACCGTGGCTCGCGCCTGTGCACCAGCGAAAAGGGCAAGGTGGCCAAACTGGTCTGCCACTACCACCAGTGGACCTATGAGCTGGACGGTCGCCTGCTGTTCGCCGGCACCGAAATGGGCGCCGACTTCGACATGAAGCAGTACGGCCTCAAACCGGTGAACGTGAAGACGGCCGGCGGTTACATCTTTATCAGCCTGGCGGAAAACCCGCCGGCCATCGATGACTTCCTGTCGACGCTGAACCATTACATGGAACCGTACGACATGGAGAACACCAAGGTGGCGATCACCACCACCTTGATGGAGAAAGCCAACTGGAAACTGGTGCTGGAAAACAACCGCGAGTGCTACCACTGCAACGCGTCGCACCCCGAATTGCTGAAAACCCTGCTCGAATGGGACGACGTCACCGACCCGCGCGCCGATCAGGCGTTCAAGGATCACGTCGCAGCCTCCGCCGCTGCCTGGGAAGCCGAGAAGATCCCTTACGCCCACACCAGTTTCGGTCTGCGTAACCGCATCGTGCGCATGCCGCTGCTCAAGGGCACCGTGTCGATGACCCTCGACGGCAAACAGGGCTGCGCCAAACTGATGGGCCGGATCAAGAACCCGGATCTGGGTTCGATGCGCATCCTGCACCTGCCACACTCGTGGAACCACTGCATGGGCGATCACATCATCGTCTTTACCGTGTGGCCGATCAGCGCCCAGGAAACCATGGTCACCACCAAGTGGCTGGTGCACAAGGACGCGGTCGAAGGCGTCGATTACGACGTCGAGCGCATGCGTCAGGTGTGGGACGCGACCAACGATCAGGACCGCCGTCTGGCCGAAGAGAACCAGCGCGGGATCAACTCCACCGCGTATCAGCCTGGGCCGTACTCCAAGACGTATGAGTTTGGTGTGGTCAACTTCGTCGATTGGTACAGCGAGCGCATGCTGAGCAACCTCGGCGCCGAGCCTGCGCCGTACCTCAAGGGCGTGCCGGTTCAGGGCTAAGATCAGAGGCAAAAGCTTCGCGAGCAAACCCGCTTCCACAATTGGAATGCATTCCACCTGTGGGAGCGGGCTTGCTCGCGAAGAGGCCGGCCCAGTCACCTCATCACGTCGATGACCACCTCACACTGCCATCCTCACCAATAAACTCCTCAAAAATATCCTCCCCCACCAGCCTGATTTTCGCGTACCCATTCAACACCCGCAGCGGATACGCCGGATCGTTCGCATCCTGAGTCTCCGACCACAACACCCGAGAATGCCCGTCCAGTTCACTGGCGTTGCCATAAGGAATCGCTCCGTGCCCGGCACATCGCGCCTTCAAACCGCCCTGCTGCGCGTAGACGATGCCGTTGTGCAAATGCCCCCAATACCAATAATCCGGTTCACGCCCCAGCGCATCGCACACCGGTTGATACAGCGCGGTCTTGTTGTGCCCGGTAATATCGAAACCCTGATGATGGCTGAGCACCATGATTTTTTTGCGTTTCGGCAAGCCTTTCATCCACTGGATTTGCGGCTCGTTCAAGGTGCCGTCCATATAAAGATTCAATGCCTCAGACGCGTACGCCGAGTCGAGCCCGACCACCAGCCAGTCATCGTTGATCAAGGCAAAATAACTGGTGCCCTGCTGCCCCGCAAAACGCTTGGCGAGTTCCTTGAAGTAGCCGTGGGCGCCGCTGTACATCTCGTGGTTGGAATTGAGGGTGAATGAGCCATGAGTGCCCATCGGCCATCCGGCCATGTCGACGTCTTCCTGCGAGTGGCTGCCGGCGTAATACACATCGCCCAGATGGATGGTGAAATCGGCCTGGGCCAGTTGCATCTGGTTGGCCACCGACACTGCCGGCGCGTGGCTGTCAAAGGGGCCGGTGCCCCAGTCGCCGGCAATCGCCAGGGTCACGTCGCGCTCCATCTGCACTAACGCCGGATCGGTGCCGAATGTCGCGTGATGACGCAGGTTTTCGATCCACTTGAGCAGCGCCTCGCTCCACAGCAGATCGAGCAGTTCCCACTTGCGACAACCGAGCAGGCTGCCATCCTTGAGCACTCGGGTTTGCAGTTGGTCGCTCGACTGCGGCAACGGCGCGGCGTTGCCGATGCGCAAGATCGACAAGCCGTGAGACAGCTCCCAGGGCACGCCCGGTTCGTCGTCCGGCAACTCGCCGTTTTTCAGCACGTACTGCGCCTGATCGTGCCCCCGCTGGAGCAGCTTGATGATGGCCTCGAACTCATGCGGCTCAAGCTCGCTGACGAGCTTCATCCAGGCCATTTCCATGCGGGTGACCAAGCCGTGAATGCGTACTTTGACCTTGTCGTACTCGTGTTCCCAATGACTGACCAGTGACATGGCGTAATCCTCTCTCCGTAAGGGCTTACAGGGTTTTCATGAATTCGATCAACGCACGCTTGTCGTCGTCCGACAGCGTCGTGCCATACAGGTGACCGCTGTTGTGGTTGCCCTCCAGCCGCGTGTCGTACTTGAAGTCCGCCGAGGCCTTGGCCTGCGCGCCGCTGGTGACAAAACCGACGTTGACCGGGTCGTAAATGTCGGAACCGGTGATGAACACCTGCGGACGTTTTTCCGGCGGTTGCAGCAAGTCCCACAGGGTCGGCACCGAGCCGTTGTGCAGGTACGGCGCGCGCAGCCAGATACCGTCGGTGGGCGTGTTGCTGTAACTCTGGGTTTTGCGATAGGCGCCGAAGTCGAACGGCGGTTTCTTGAAGGTGTGGAACGCCGCCACCAGACCGGTGGTGAACGAGTCCAGCCGATGCGGATCAGTGCCGAGCTGATCGATGTTGGTGGTGACCTGACCCGTGTCGGCACGGCCGAAGTCATGGCAACCGGCACAGTTCGCCTCCCAGACCGGTTTGCCCTGCGCGACCTTGGCCTGATCCAGCGCCCACGGCCACGCCGGGGCCTTGTGCCCGAGCAGCCAGTTGGTCACGCGGTTGAAACTGGGTGGCAGTACCGATTCCGGCGTCGCACCCACGGCCATCGCGGCAGCGTAGTTGCGTTCGTGGATCTTGTTGTTATTGCCGTCCCAATGCAGGTACATCGATTCGCGTGGTTTCTGGTTCCACACTTGCGGCAGGTCGACAGTGCCGATGGTCGAGTCATCCGGGAAGCCGAACACCACCATTTTCGTCGGGTTGAACGTATCGGTGCGCCCCGGCCCTTGCTGCGGGCGCAGCTTCTGCCAGGCGTAGGCCTGCTTCTGCTTGAGCAAGGCGCTTTTCGCCATCGGCATGATCAGGTAACGGTTGTAGAGCTTCTCGAAAAAGCCCAGCTGGAATTTGCTGTTGATCGCCGCCATCACCGCGTCGGTAGTGAATGTCGGATCGCTGGCGCAATCGTAGGCAAACCACTGGAACGCTTGCAGTTGCAAGGTATTGGCCGGCGCACTGGGCACATTGACGGCGACGTCGCTGGCATTGGCGCGGTAAGAGCCGGTGTGGCACAGCGCGCAATTGGGCTCGACGGTCGGGTAGCCGATTTGCCTTTTTGCCATGCCGATGGGCAGGTCCTTACCGTTCTCGAAGAGGAAACCGAAGACTTCCCAGCCACCGGGCTTGGGCATTTTCTCAGGGCACATCTGCGGCAGCACGGCGAACAGGTAATAGGGGATTCGTGCTTCGATGCCGAGGCCGATGGCGGCGTATTTGTAGTGGTCCTCGTCGGAGGCGTATTCCTGCTCCGGCACCACACGCAGCATCTGGTACCAGGTTTCGTAACCGATGAAACCCAGTAAAACCACGACCACCAAGGTGCCGACCTTGAAGCTGTGGCTTTGCCAATGTCGCGACCACGCGGCGCGCCATTGGCGCCAGCCCTCGCAGAGCAGTGCCAGCGGTCGATTCTCAGGCGTGGTGCCCAGATACAGCAAAATGCCGAGGATCAGGAAAAAACTCAGATCGCCCATCAGCATCGGCACAAACACCGAGCCCTGAGTGCTGGTGTTGATCAGGTAAATCCAGAACACCACGGCGATCAGCCGTGTCAGCACGCACAGCCAGGAATGCACCACGTAACGCGACGCGTTGAACCCCGACGGCATGTAAAACACGCTGATGCCCACCAACAGCATCCCGGCGTTTTCCAGCCACGGATCGGAGAGTTGCGGCGGCAAGCCGACCACCGATGTCAGCAATCCCGGCGCGAACAGCGCGGGGATCGCGAACACCATGTTCATCGCAATGCCTAGCCAGATGAAGCGTTGAAACCAGCGGATGTAGGTGTCCATGTCATCCATTTCCTTGTACAGACCCAAGAGATGTAGTGCCTGACCTACCCCTTTCGCGAGCGAGCCCGCTCCCACAATGGATGGGGGATACCCACTGGTCTTGTGCCTGACACAAAACCCTGTGGGAGCGGGCTTGCTCGCGAACGGGGCGACTCGGTGTCAAGTCAACCGAGTGCGGTCTTCTCCAGGTGTTCAAGGATGATCGGATACACATCAACCACCGCGTTCTTGCCGAACATGCAGTCGATGTGGCCGTAGCCCGGCACGACCTGCCGGCTATAGCGATCCGGCCCGTGCAGGTCACACAAGCGCTGATAGGTCTTGAGCGTGCTTTGCGGTAGATAACACTGGTTGTCGGCACCGCTGATAAAGCAGATCGGCATGGTCAACCGATCAAAGTGCGGCATATACACATCGTTGCCTTTGAAATCCACCAGATGCCCTTTGCGCACGATCAGCGCCAGATGCTCGAAAGTCTCGATATTCGATTCGCCGAACAGTTCGTGCAGGTTGTCGTGCAGGGTTTCGTTGAGGGTGTCGTGGCGGTACAGCGACGCGTACATAAAGGTGATGCGGTGGCACACCGGGTTGGTGCAATAGCCCTGGGCTTCGATCCGTGCGTAGCCGTTGAGGGCCTTGTCGTAGAGCCTGTTGAACCAGTTCTCCTTGCTGTCGGCGTAAGCCGTCATCGATTTGATGCCGACGGCGTCAAGCATTCCCGGCAGGTGCAGCCCGGCCTTCAACCCCGTTGCGGTGGCAACCACCGTGTCGGCGGCAATCTGCGAACAGACCACCGAGCGCACACCCTGCAACCCGGCCAGCAGCGACATGAAAAACGTCGTCGCGCCATAGCAATGCACCACGCATTGCACGTCTTTGGCAGCGGTTTGCTGTTGAATCTGCGCAATCGCAGCCTTGAAGTCGTACTGGGCGATCTGGTCGCCGTTCCATTCCTTCTTGCTCGCCGGCAGCAGAATGCTCACGCGAAAATCCAGCAGCCAGACGTCGTAATCGTGCTTGCACAGGTATTCGAGCAGGTTGGTCTGAATGGTGTCGGTGGAAAAGATGTTCGAACCCACACCCAAACCATGCACCAGCATTACCGGGCCTTTACTGCCGGCCTGATAGCGAGTCAGGCGCAGTTCGACGCCATCCTCGGTGGGGAAGAAATGCACCGCCGGGGATGGCGCATCCAGCGGCCGTTTCAGCCGTGGTGGCGCGTCGGGGTTGAAGTAGATATCACCGGCAAACACCCCGCCATAACTCTCCCAGAGAATGCCTGCGAAGAACTTGCCAAAGCGCGCCAGCCCTTCAATGCGCTCGCGCTCGTTGCGCGCGTTGAGCACTTTCATGGTGGTCATCTGCTTGGCGAAATCGGTCGGATGAATGTGCATCACCCCGCAGCCGATCACCTCGCCCGACTTGTCAGGCCCGCGATACAACGTCACATAGAGGGTGCTGGTGTCGTGCCAGATGTTCAGCACGCCGTTGTCTTCCGGCACGGTTTTGAACGCGCTGAAGAAATAGTCACTGCCGTCCTCGGCGGTCAGTTTCATGTCGTACTTCATGTGGCGCGTATCGACCTGCTCCTCGAATTGTTCGAACAGGTTGAACACGCCGTTGCTGGCGGTCAGCGGCTGTGGCGACAGCGCCGAGGCATTGACCGTACCGACAATGGTCGCGGCGTGTTCCGGCTCCTTGATCATCCGGTTGAGGTCGTTGGCGGTGATGGTCAGGGTGAAGTCGATCGGCGAATTGTCTGCCTCGCCGCGTTTGGCCGCCGCTTCATAGACTTTCAGATCGGTGCTTTGCGCAGCAGTGAACGCCCGGGAGAAATAGCCCTTCATGGTTTCGGTAAACTGCACGCCAAGGGTCGGCGGCGCCACCTGTTTGCTCGGTGCGGATGGCAGCGTGTAATCGATCTGCCAGCCACGGTCAGCGGCGAGCAAGCCCATATTGCGTTCACTGACGGCGGAGATGGTCAGCAGCGGATTGACCGCCAGCGAGGTCGGAATCACCGCACCGTCAGTCACGTACAGATTGGCGTACACGTCGGTGCCACTAGCACCGCTGAACACCTGGCCCTTGTGGTTGACCACGCCTTGCCCGGCGTCCTCGCCCATCACGCAACCGCCCAGTGGATGCACCGAGACGATGCTGTGCTTGAGCAGCTTGGTCCAGATCGGATTCTCCACCCAGACGCCGCCCAGCGCCTTGGTGCTCTGATACAGCCGATCATTGCCGAGTTTGAAGTTTTCCTGTTCGCCGACGCCTGGCCAGTCGATGCGCAACTGATCCTTGTTATCCAGCACCATCCGCCCCTGGCCACTGTCGTGGCTCATGATCAGGTAGGTCTGCATGTTGTGCAGCGCGCCGTAATACGGGCCGCGCAGGAAGCTTTCGGCCTCGCGCTCCTTGTATTTCAACTTGGCGCTGAAGCGGTCGTCGGTGGCCTTGCCGATCATCTCGGCGAACCCGGCCATGCTTGGCACCATTGGCCGACCAAGAGCGCCGGGGATCGAGCCTTCCTCAATGACCATGCGGCTGCGCCAGTCGCCCTCGGTGCGCATGTCGATGATCGAGGTGATGCACGGGCCGACCGGGTGCAACTCCTTGGCCGGATGCGCGCCGAAACCGATGCCGTTGATGGTCTGCTCGCAGTTGTGGCCGAAGCCCAGGATGTCGCCATTGCCGCTCATGTTCTCGCCGAGCTGGCCGGACATCACCAGGCCTTTGTCCCGGGAGCGCAAAAGAATCTCGGTGGAGCCCAGCGTGCCGGCGGAGACCACCACAATGTCGGCCTTCACGAACAGCGTCGGCGCCGAGAACTTCTCGCGACCGCTGTCCAGATACTGGAAGTGCACGATCCAGCCATCGCCGTCACGCTCCAGGTGTCGCACTTGGGCCTGACAGAAAATCTCCGCGCCGTGGTTCCAGGCGTCCGGCAGATAGTTCATCAGCGTGGTGTTCTTGGCCTTGTTGTTACAGCCCGAGACGCAATCGCCACAGTGGTTGCACGGCAGTTGTTCGACGCCGACGTGGTTGAGGTTGTTCGGCAGTTTGTCGAAGGTCACGTTGATCGGCGGCTTGTAGAAATGCGCGCCTTGCTTGAGGTACTCCGCGGACTTTTTGTTGGCGTCGAGTTTGGGCAGATTGGGTGCAGTGTCCGGATAAGGATTGGGTTTGAGCATTTCCCGGGCACGGGCGTAGCCGTCCTTGAGCAGCGTGTCGCGGTGTTCACGCACTGCCTGTGGCCAGCGCGGATCATCGAACACGCCGGGCTCCGGCTCCAGCGAGACATTGGCGTTGATCAGCGACGTGCCGCCCAATCCACAACCGACCACCACGTTCTGCTGGGCGTTGACGTGCAGGTCGAACAGCCCGGTGCGCGAACCGATATGCCCGTCGGGGTCGTGCACCTGCAACTCTTCGGTCGCGGCAATCATGGTGTTGGGGTATTCGCCGGGCTGGATTTCCCGGCCTCGCTCCAGCAAACACACGCGCTTACCGGCACGGGACAGGCGTGACGCAGCAATGCCGCCGCCATAACCGGAGCCAATGACAATGACGTCGTAGTGTTCCTTGATCTCGCTGATGGGCGTTGCGATCCGTGTCATGTGGTGGTTCCTCTCTCAGGCAGATGGGGCAACTCTGCGGTTGCCTGCAATCAATGGGCGAACGGGCACCTGGCCTGCGGGCTAGCCCGGCGACAGCACATCGGTTTGGGCGGATTTAACGGCTACAACTGAGCGCGTTGATGGGCAGCAAGACGCGCCGAGCGCTTTCGCGACGAAGGCGGCGCTGGCGCGCAGAACTTGCGGGGGGTGGGGGCTGATCGATGGGGATGGCTATCCATCAGGCGTTCTCCCTGAACCAGATGTGGATAAGTAGTCGCTGTCCTTGTGCCATCAAAGTGAAGACAGGGGCCGGATCGAAGTCAAGGCAACGGCTTAGACCTGTATGAAATCTGATCAATTGCTATTTGGACTATAGCCAGCGGGGCTTGCAGGGTTTGGCGAACAAGTTATCCACACAGCCACCCACAGCAAATGGGGACAACTGTGGATGACTGGAAAAATAACTGTCTGATTTGTGAAGAAAAATCGTGACTTATCCAGAACCACGGTTTGTGCGTCAGATTGATCGTTTTTTGATCACATCCTTGTAGACCACGTTTCACATGGCCTGCAGAGGATGGCGAACACGTTATCCACAGAAGCGCCAACAGAGTTCGGGGGTAACTTTGCCCGATCTGTGGAAAAGCGCTGGAGGCTGCGTCATTTCGAGGCTTTCGTGGCAGTTCTACGTGGAATCGGATGAATTGATTGTTTTTTGATCAAATCTTCGCAAGCCACGGTTTGTATAGGCTTCAGCGGACAGCGAACATCTTATCCACAGAAGCGCCAACAGAGATTGGGGGCAACTCGCTGAGTTATTCAGGGGAAAAACCCAGAAAAAACCGCAACTTAGACTGGTTGTTTTTTGAACGAATGGCTGCAGGGCTTGATTGGCGTGCGGTGTGGGGATGGGCGAACACCTTATCCACAGATCCGCCAACAGGGATTGTGGGTAAACACCAGGCAGACAATATTTTTTGACGAACGCTGGCCCCCTGTGGGAGCGGGCTTGCTCGCTCCCACAGGGGGCCAGCGTCTGGAAGATTGGGGCTAGCGGACAACGCCTTCTTCAATCAGGAGTTTGAGAATGGCTTCGGCGCCGGCTTGCGCCGTGACGCCTTTCAATACTTGCCCACCACCGCCACTGGCCTTGGCCGTGGCCGCTTTCATCCGGTCCGCACCGCTTTTGGCCTTGATCACTTTCAAGCGTTTGGGCCGTGGCTTGGCCGGTTGCAGCGTGGCGACGGCCAGCAGTTCGTCGTCCAGCACTTCCACGTCTTCGGCGTTCAACACGCCACGGCGCGCCGGACCATAAGCGCTTTGCCGAGGTTTCGGTGCAGCGTTATCCACAGTCGCCAGAAACGGCAGCTTCACCTTCAACCGCCGCCGCTGCCCACGGGGCAAGGCTTGCAGCACCAGCGCCGAGCCGTCATTGATCGACTCGACCTGCGCCAGCCCGACCACCAATGGCCAGCCCAAACCCTCGGCCAGCAGAAACGGCAACATCCCCGAACCTTCGCCGGTTTCCGCCTGACTGCCGGTCAGTACCACCTGCGCGCCGGCATCGCGCAGGTACGCGGTCAGGGCGGGCAGTGCATCGGCGCCCTCGGGTTGTTCCAGCACATGCATCTGTGTAAGCCCCATGCCCAGATAGGCGCGCAACGCCGGTTCCGCAACATCGCCGGCATGCAGCACTTGCAGGTTATCCCCAGCCAGTTGCAGGCCCAGCTCCACGGCGCGTGCGTCCTGTTCGGCGCGGCGTGGCCGGCCGGAGGTCGGGTGGGCGCCGATTGAAACCAAACTGATGATTTTTGTGTTCATAGCCGTTCCTTAAGCCGCATCGCGCTTGGCGTCGTTGCGGTAAGCCTCAACCGCCGCGATCAAGGCCTGAAGAATCTGCGCGCTCTCGCCGATCACCGACAGGTCGGCACGTTTGATCATGTCGCAACCGGGATCAAGGTTGATCGCCACCACTTTGTCGCAGGCGCCGATGCCCTGCAGGTGCTGGATCGCCCCGGAAATCCCCACGGCCACGTAAACCCGTGCCGTAACCCAGGTGCCGGACGCACCGACCTGACGGTCACGCGCCATGAAGCCGTCGTCCACCGCGACCCGTGATGCACCTTCGGTGGCGCCGAGGGCGGCGGCCGTCTGGTGGAACAGTTGCCAGTCTTTGACGCCGTTGCCGCCAGAGAAGATGAACTCCGCTTCGGCCATCGGAATCGCCGCCGGATCGACCGCCACCGCGCCCAGATCCTCGATGCGCGACAGGCTGCGCGCAACGGTTGTGGATAACTCCACCGGCAAGGCCTCATGACGGGTTTCGCTGACCGGTTCGGCACATTCGGCCGAGGCCAGAATCAAGCGTGCGACCGGCCGTGCCAGGTCTTGCAGGCCTGCGCCGGCACGGCCGATACACGCCTGATCCTTGACCTGCCACACCCGTGTCGCCGGGCGCTCACCCAAGGCGGCGGCAAAACGCCGACCGAGCTCGCCGCCACCCGTGCGGCTGTCCGGCAACAACCAATGACGTGGACTGAACTGGTTATCCACAGCGCGCAAGCCCTGCACCCGTTGCTCCGGTGCATAACCGCTGAACTGGTCGCCTTCCAGCACCAGCAAGCGATCGACGCCCGCGGTGGCGAAGGTGTTTTCCTTGTGTTCGCCAAACACCACGGCCAGCACCGCGCCGTCGTTGCCGGCCAATTGATGAGCGAGGCCAAGCAGGTCGCGGTCGTGACTGCTTAAACGGCCGCCGACCATGTCCGGCACCACGCTGATGTAGAACGCCGGGGCCGCTACCTGGTGCAACGGCAATTGCACTTCAACCGTGGCCGAACGTTTGACCGCCCCGCCCTGCTGCGCGCCGCTGCGGTCGATGCGTTTGAGGCCGTTCGGCCCGATAAAACCGATGCCATGCAGGTTCTTGCGGATGACGCCGTTTGGGCCCATCCAGCTATGTTGCGCCGGTTGCATGGCCGCGTGCAGCGGGTGCAGACGGTTACGGGCAATCCATTCGGCGCGTGGGTCGCGGCGGATAATGTCGCTCATCAGTGGGCCTCCGCTGGTTCACGTTTGGCCGGCGTAGTCGGCTTGCCTGGCGCGGCATCTTCGAGCAGCGCGTCGGCCACCAGTTCGGCGATGTCCTTGATCAACGGACGCGGTTCGACCACGCCTTCGAGCATCGCCGTGCACTGTGGACAACCCACGGCCACCAGCTCGGCGCCGGTTTCGCGGATGTCTTCCATGCGCATGTCGGGAATCCGCTGTTTGCCCGGAACATCAGTGATCGGCGCGCCGCCACCGCCGCCGCAGCAACGCGAACGGAAGCCGGAACGTTGCATCTCTTTGACTTCGATACCGAGGGCACGCAGCACTTCACGCGGCGCCTCATACTCGCCGTTGTAACGGCCGAGGTAGCACGGATCGTGATAAGTCACGCTGTTGCCTTTGTGCTGACCAAGGTTGAGCGCGCCGGCCTGAATGATTTCGGCCATGTAGGTGCTGTGGTGCTGCACCAGATAGTTGCCGTCGAAGGCGCCGTATTCGTTTTTCAGCACATGGAAGCTGTGCGGATCGCAGGTGACGATGCGGTTGAAACTGTATTTGGCCAGGGTCTGGATATTGCGTTTGGCGAGCGACTGGAAGGTTGCTTCATCACCAAGACGTCGGGCCACGTCGCCGCTGTCGCGCTCTTCGAGCCCGAGCACGGCGAAGTCGACCTTGGCCGCTTTCAGCACTTTGACGAACGCACGCAAGGTGCGCTGGTTGCGCATGTCGAAAGCACCGTCGCCGACCCAGAACAGCACGTCGGTGGATGTCTTCTCGCTCAGCAGATTGAGGTTCAGATCCGCCGCCCAGTTCATCCGCCCGCCCGGAGCGAAACCGCCAGGGTTATCGGTAGCGATCAGGTTTTCCAGGACTTCGGCGCCCTTGTTCGGGGTGGCGCCTTTTTCCAGCGTAAGGTGACGGCGCATGTCGACGATGGCGTCGACGTGCTCGATCATCATCGGGCACTCCTCGACGCAGGCGCGGCAGGTGGTGCACGACCACAGGGTTTCGGCATCGACCAGACCGTTGACGATCGGTTGATGCGCATTGCCGCTGTGTTCGCCGACCGGTTTACCCGGATAAGGGCTGCCAGCGAATTTGGCGTCAGTGCCGCCGGCAAGGCCGACGACCATGTCCTGAATCAGTTTTTTCGGGTTCAGCGGTTGGCCGGCGGCGAAGGCCGGACAGGCTGCTTCGCACTTGCCGCACTGCACGCAGGCGTCGAAACCGAGCAACTGGTTCCAGGTGAAATCCTTGGGTTTTTCCACGCCCAGTGGCGCAGTTGGATCATTCAGATCCAGAGGCTTCAAACCGGTGGAACGGCCACCACCAAAGCGCTCGGCGCGGCGGTGCCAGGCCAGGTGCAGGGCACCGGCGAAAGCGTGCTTCATCGGCCCGCCCCAGGTCATGCCGAAGAACAATTCCGACACGCCCCACAGCACACCGACGCCGAGAATCACCGCCAAAATCCAGCCGCCGAAGTTCTCCGGGAGAATCCCGGCCACCGGCAAGGTCACCAGGAAGAACGACGCCGAGAACGCCAGCAGGCTTTTCGGCAGGCGCATCCACGGGCCTTTCGACAACCGTGCCGGCGGATTGCGCCGACGCAGGTAAACGAAGATCGCACCGACGAACATCACGGCCGTCATCAGCAGCAAGGCATACCCGAGAATGCGGTTATGCAGGCCGAAACCGTGTACCAGAATCGCCAGCACGATCGACGCCACCGCGCCACCCGCCGTGGCGACGTGGGTGTTGGCGATGTATTTGTCCCGCGCCACCACATGGTGCAGATCGACCATATAGCGCTTGGGCATGGCAAACAGGCCGCCGATCAGGTCGACCTTAGAGGCCCGGCCACGACGCCACATCGCTACCCGCCGCAACGCGCCGAGGACACCGAGGCCCAGGGCTGCGAACAACAGGATTGGAAGAAGGGTGTTCAACATAGGTGAAGCTCCCACCAGTACAGCCTGGAGAAACACGGTCTGCATTAATGTGGGAGCGGGCTTGCTCGCGAAAGCGCTGGATCAGTCAGCTCATGTCGAACTGACAGAATGCATTCGCGAGCAAGCCCGTTCCCACAGGGTTTTGTGCTCGCCGTCAGAAATCCTTGCAGAGCCGCAGGGCGTCATAAATGGCGGCGTGGGTATTACGCTGCGCCACGCAATCGCCGATGCGGAACAGCAAGTAGCCGTCACCGGTGGTGCTCAGCGATGGCTGCGGCTGGATCGCGAACAACGCTTCGACGTCGATCTGCCCCTTGTTGCGCGAGCCCTCTTTGAGCGCGTAGTAGATTTCCTCGTCCGGACGTACGCCGTTTTCCACCACCACCTGATCGACCACCCGCTCCTCTTTGGCACCGGTGTATTCGTTCTCCAGCACCGCGACGAGTTTGTCGCCTTCGCGGTAGACCTTCTCCAGCATCATGTCGCCGGTCATGATCACTTCTTTCGGGTACATGCTGCGGTAGTAGGTCGGGAACGACGTACCGCCGATGGCCACGCCCGGTTTGATGTCGTCGGTGACGATTTCGACCTGGCTGCCCTTGTCGGCGAGGAAGTCGGCGACCGACATCCCGGTGAACTCGCAAATGGTGTCGTAGACCAGCACGTTCTTGCCCGGCGCAACCTTGCCGTCAAGCACGTCCCAACTGCTGACCACCAGCCCTTCGGCGGCGCCCCAGTGTTCGTTCTGCTCCAGGAACGGATGCCCGCCCACTGCCAGTACGACCACGTCCGGACGCAGGTCCATGATGGCCGCTGCATCGGCAGCGGTGCCCAGACGCAGGTCGACTTTCAGTCGTGCCAGTTCCAGTTGGAACCAGCGGGTAATGCCGGCGATCTGGTCACGTTGCGGCGCTTTCGACGCCGTAGTGATCTGCCCGCCGATGAATTCCTTCTTCTCGAACAGGGTCACGTCGTGGCCACGTTCGGCCGCCACGCGCGCCGCTTCCATCCCGGCAGGGCCGGCACCGACCACCACAACCTTGCGTTTCGGTCCGGTGGATTTCTCGATGATGTGGGGCACGCCCATGTATTCACGGGACGTTGCAGCATTCTGGATACACAACACGTCCAGACCTTGATACTGGCGATCGATGCAATAGTTGGCGCCGACGCACTGTTTGATCTGGTCGATCTGGCCCATCTTGATCTTGGCGATCAGGTGCGGGTCAGCGATGTGCGCACGGGTCATGCCGACCATGTCGACGTAACCCCCCTCAAGAATCCGCGTGGCCTGGTTGGGGTCCTTGATGTTCTGTGCGTGGAGCACTGGCACCTTGACCACTTCCTTGATCCCGGCCGCCAGATGCAGGAAAGGCTCCGGTGGATAACTCATGTTGGGGATCACGTTGGCCAGGGTGTTGTGAGTGTCACAACCCGAGCCCACCACACCGATAAAGTCGAGCATGCCGGTGTCGTCGTAATACTTGGCGATCTGCTTCATGTCTTCGTGGGACAAGCCGTCCGGGTGGAACTCGTCACCGCAGATACGCATGCCCACGCAGAAGTCGTCACCGACCTCGGCGCGCACGGCTTTCAAGACTTCCAGACCGAACTTCATCCGGCCTTCGAAGGTGCCACCCCATTCGTCGGTGCGCTTGTTGACGCGCGGGCTCCAGAACTGGTCAATCATGTGCTGGTGCACGGCGGACAGCTCAACGCCGTCAAGCCCACCGGCCTTGGCCCGACGCGCGGCCTGAGCGTAGTTGCCGATCACCCGCCAGATTTCTTCCGGCTCGATGGTTTTGCAGGTCGCGCGGTGCACCGGTTCACGGATGCCCGATGGCGACATCAGGGTCGGCCAGTTGAAGCCGTCCCAACGCGAGCGACGACCCATGTGAGTAATCTGGATCATGATCTTGGCGCCGTGCTTGTGCATGGCGTCGGCCAGATTCTGGAAGTGCGGAATGATGCGATCGGTGGACAGGTTCACCGAACTCCACCATTCCTGCGGGCTGTCGATGGCGACCACGGACGAACCGCCACAGATCGCCAGGCCGATGCCGCCCTTGGCTTTCTCTTCGTAATACTTGACGTACCGGTCGGTGGTCATGCCACCGTCAGTCGCGTAGACCTCGGCGTGCGCAGTGCTGAGCACGCGGTTGCGGATGGTCAGTTTGCCGATCTGGATCGGCTGGAACATTGCTTCGAAAGCCATGGCGGGTTCCTCGACTTACAACGGCTTGACGGTGAACAGGCCGTCATCGTGGCCTTCTTCGGAGCCACCGTAGACTTGTTCGGCCACGGTGCGGATGTTGCTGCCACGGGCTTGCAGAATCTGATCCATGGCGCCGGCAAACCAGCCGGTGAACATGTAGTCGACCTTGCGCCCGACCTTGCCGTAGACGTAGACGAACGCCGAGTGTTCGAGCTTGACGCTGGCGGTGCCTTTGTCGAGGTCGATGTCCTGGATCTTGAACAGGCCCCAGCCGCGCTGCGACAGGCGTTTCATGTAGTGTTCGAACACCGCGCCGCCTTCCAGGCCGTGGCATTCAGCTTCTTTTTCACACCAGTGCCAGGCGGATTTGTAGCCGGCCTTGTAGAGAATTTCGGCGTAGGCGTCGGCGCCCAGCACTTCCTCGATGCCCATGTGGTTGTTGACGAAAAAGTGGCGCGGCACGTACAGCATTGGCAGGGCGTCTGAGGTCCAGACACCGGTCTCGCTGTCGACTTCGATTGGCAATTGCGGGGCGATCTTGGCCATGGAAACTTAACTCCAGAAAAATTGGTGTGTTGCCCTCGGCGCGGACGGCCGAGGGAAAGGATTCAGAAGTGCGGTGGCTTATTCGCCCCAGACGTCCTTCAGGACGTTCACCCAGTTCTCGCCCATGATCTTGCGCACCACGCGCTCGGAGTGGCCGCGTTTGAGCAGGGTTTCGGTCAGGTTCGGGAACTCGCCGACGGTGCGGATGCCCAGCGGGTTGATGATCTTGCCGAAGCTGGTCAGACGACGGGCGTAGCCCTTGTCGTGGGTCAGGTATTCGAAGAAGTCCTGGCCATGGCCCTGAGTGAAGTCGGTGCCGATACCGATGGAATCTTCGCCGACAATGTTCATCACGTATTCGATGGCTTCGGCGTAGTCGTCGATGGTCGAATCGATGCCCTTGGCGAGGAACGGCGCGAACATGGTCACGCCGACGAAACCACCGTGGTCGGCAATGAACTTGAGTTCTTCATCGGACTTGTTGCGCGGGTGCTCTTTGAGCCCCGACGGCAGGCAGTGGGAATAGCAGACCGGTTTTTTCGATTCGAGGATGACTTCCTCGGAGGTCTTGGAACCGACGTGGGACAGGTCGCACATCACGCCAACGCGGTTCATCTCGGCGACGATCTCGCGACCAAAACCCGACAGGCCGCCGTCACGCTCGTAGCAACCGGTGCCGACCAGGTTCTGGGTGTTGTAGCACATCTGCACGATGCCGACGCCGAGCTGCTTGAACACCTCTACATAGCCGATCTGGTCTTCAAAGGCGTGGGCATTCTGGAAGCCGAACAGGATGCCGGTCTTGCCCTGCTCTTTGGCGCGACGGATGTCGGCGGTGGTGCGCACCGGCATCACCAGGTCACTGTTTTCGCGGATCAGCTTCTGGCTGGCAGCGATGTTGTTCACGGTCGCCTGAAAGCCTTCCCACACCGACACAGTGCAGTTGGCCGCCGTCAGACCGCCCTTGCGCATGTCTTCGAACAGCTCGCGGTTCCATTTGGCAATGATCAGACCGTCGATAACGATGCTGTCGGCGTGTAATTCGGCTGGGCTCATCAGGCGTCCCCTTATTGGCAATTCATGCGCCGAATCGTCTGCCGGCGCTTTGGGGCCAGCATATGCCTCGGTGCGGGGGCGACCGGGTGCAAAAACGACAGGGGAATTGCCGAAAGCGTCAATCCGCGACAAAGGGTCACTAACCGCCCCGAACGGCCACCTGTTCAAGCCTGCTCGCTTAAGCCAGAATCTGGCGCATCTTGCAAACACCACTGGATAAGAGCGGCGACATCAATGAAATCGATCTTCCTGGCTTTGGCCCTGATTGCGACCGGCGTACACGCCGCCGAAGAGTCCGACAACAACCCGTGCGACGCCGTCGAAAACGACATCCAGACCCTGGAATGCTCGACCTACAGCCGCACCACCGCCGAAGACCTGCTCAAGGACAACTACGCCAGCCTTACCGAACGCATGCAAACGGCGTACGGCAAGAATCCGGCGCAACTGGCCGACATCACCGCCAAACTCAAAACCGCCCAGCAGCAGTGGCTGAAGACGCGGGATGCGGATTGCGCGGTGGAGGCTTTCCCGGCGACGGCGGGCAGCAAGGCGTTCAAGATTGCGCAAAATGACTGCGTGGCGCGGATGAGTGATGAACGGTCGGAGTTTCTGGAGTCGATTGGGCAGGAGTGATTCTGGAAGTTCGGCAACATGCCGACAAACGTTGTGGATTGGCCGACTGGAAAATATAAGTAAAGATTCGAATATCTTATAAAAGACTTATATTCCCAGCGCCATGAATCAATCTGCCGACATCCAAATCATCAACGATGCCGAGGGCAACCCCGCCTTCGTAGTCATTCCCTACGCTCAATACGTCGCACAGAAAATGCAGCCCGACCTGATCCCGCATGAGGTGGTCAGTCGAATGGTCGACGGGGCGACACCGATCCGTGCCTGGCGCGAACACCTGAACCTGACTCAGGAAGAAGTGGCCAAACGTCTGGGAATTTCCCAGCCGGCGTTCGCTCAACAAGAAACAGTAGCGAAGCCACGCAAGGCAACCCGCGAGAAAATTGCAGCAGCGTTTGGCATCACGCCCAATCAGCTTGAGTTGTAGGCTGGCCTCTTCATTCAAAGGAATTCCCATGAACATCTGCGGCATCGAAATCAAAGGCAGCGAAGCGATCATCGCCGTGGCCTCCCTTGACGGGGCAACGCTGAGCCATGTGGCGCTCAACACCAAGAAAATCGCCCTCGAGGATGATGACGAGGCGGCAAACGTTAAACGCTTCGCAGCGCAGGTTGCCTCGTTTGTGCGCGAACATTCGATTGACCGGATTGCGATCAAGAAGCGCAGCAAGAAGGGCGAATTTGCCGGTGGGCCAACGACGTTCAAGATCGAGGGTGTGTTTCAGTTGTTGGATGGTTGTGAAGTGACGTTGTTGTCGCCACAGACGATCAACGCGCAGGCCAAGAAGCACAACGTCGAGCTGCCGGGGACGCTGAACAAGTATCAGCATGAGGCTTATAAAGCCGCTTGTTCGGCGTTGGTGAAGAAGTAACCCGATCTTCCAGACAAAGAAGATCAAAAATGTGGGAGCGGGCTTGCTCGCGAAGAGGGCGTGTCAGTCGACTGCATTGTTGAATGACACACCGCATTCGCGAGCAAGCCCGCTCCCACATGGGTGTCGTGTGCACCCGTTCAGGTTTGGGCGGTATGCCGGTCTTCGCGGGGGCAGCGGGCGAATTTTGCCCGGTAGCTGCGGGTAAAATACGACGGCGATTCAAACCCGCAGGCGATGCTCACTTCCAGCACGCTCATGTCGGTCTGGCGCAACAACTGCTGGGCCTTTTCCAGCCTTAACCGCAGATAGAAATTGCTCGGCGTGTCGTTCAGATGCAGCCGAAACAAGCGCTCCAATTGCCGGCGCGTCACCTTGATCGATTCCGCCAACGCCAACGTGGTCAGCGGCGGTTCGCTGTGTTGTTCCATCTCGCCAATCACCTGAACCAGTTTCTTGTTGTTGATCCCGTAACGCGTGGCGACTTCCATGCGTTGGTGATCTTTGCGCGGACGAATGCGCCCCAGCACGAATTGTTCGCTGACCTGAATTGCCAGTTGCGGGCCATGGGCCTGGGCGATCAGGTCGAGCATCAGGTCGATGGACGCCGTACCGCCGGCCGAGGTGATGCGCCGACGGTCGATCTCGAACAGCTCCTGGGTCACGCTGAGCTGTGGATAAGATTCCTTGAAGGCGTCAATGGCCTCCCAGTGCAGGGTCAGGCGATGGCCATCGAGCAGGCCCGCCTCAGCCAGAACGAAGCTGCCGGTGTCGATGGCGCCGAGGGTCACGCCTTCGTTGTCCAGCCGTCGCAGCCAATGTTCAAGCGTCGGCGTGGCGAACTTCAGTGGTTCGAACCCGGCCACCACCCATAACGTCGCGCCTTTCTTCAGCGGTTCCAGCGCCGCGTCGGCGTTGACCGACATGCCGTTGCTCGCCAGTACCGCCCCGCCGTCAGCGCTCAGCACATGCCAGCGGTACAACTCGCCGCGAAAGCGGTTGGCGACCCGCAGCGGTTCGATTGCCGAGATAAAGCCGATGGCGGAGAACCCCGGCATCAGCAGGAAGTAGAAATCCTGAGACATGTGCGCACTCGATTCGCGGGTAACGAGAGGGAGGGTAGCGTGGCTCGTTGATACGCCGATTGTCGTCAGCGTTCAAGCGCGCAGGTCGCTACAGTGCAAGTGCCAGTCGCCGCAGTGCGCTTTCACGGGGGCGTTGCTGCGTAACTTTGCATCACCGGCGCAACAGACGCCGGAACTCACAATAAACAACCTGCCGAGGAACCCGACATGAAACGACTGATCAGCAGCTGCGTTCTTGCACTCAGCGGTACCGCTTTCTTGAGCGCCAGCGTCATGGCCGCCGAACCCGCGTCTTGCCAGAACGTGCGCATGGGCGTGGTCAACTGGACCGACGTGATCGCCACCAGTGCCATGACCCAGGTCCTGCTCGACGGCCTCGGCTACAACACCAAACAAACCAGCGCGTCCCAGCAAATCATCTTCGCCGGGATCCGCGATCAGCGTCTGGACCTGTTTCTCGGCTACTGGAACCCGCTGATGACCCAGACCATCACCCCGTTCGTCGAGGCTAACCAGGTCAAAGTCCTTGACGCTCCGAGCCTCAAAGACGCCCGCGCCACCCTCGCCGTGCCGACGTATCTGGCTGACAAGGGCCTGAAGACTTTCGCCGACATCGCCAAGTTCGAGAAGGAACTGGGCGGCAAGATCTACGGCATCGAACCGGGTTCGGGCGCCAACACGCAGATCAAGGCGATGATCGCCAAAAACCAGTTTGGCCTCGGCAAGTTCCAGTTGGTCGAGTCCAGTGAAGCGGGGATGCTCGCCGCCGTCGATCGCGCCGTGCGTCGCAAGGAAGCCGTGGTGTTCTTCGGCTGGGCGCCGCACCCGATGAACGTCAACGTCAAGATGACCTACCTCACCGGCAGCAATGACGCCCTCGGCCCGAACGAGGGCATGGCCACCGTGTGGACCGTCACCGCGCCGAAATACGCCGAACAGTGCCCGAACATCGGTCGCCTGCTGAGCAATCTGACGTTCACCGCTGAAGACGAGAGCCGGATGATGCAACCGCTGCTCGATCACAAGGACGCCTTCGAGTCGGCCAAGCAGTGGCTCAAGGATCACCCGGCAGACAAACAGCGCTGGCTCGAAGGTGTGACCACTTTCGACGGCAAACCGGCCGCTGAAAACCTGCAACTGACCCGCAAATAACGTCCTCCTGAATCACCGTTTCGCAGCCCGCAAAGGGCTGCGAACAGCCCCATCACGCCTGAAGGAAACCGACACATGAACCACGACGTCATCATCACCTGCGCACTCACCGGTGCTGGCGACACGACCGCCAGGAGCCCCCACGTACCGGTCACCCCAAAACAGATTGCCGCCGCCGCCGTGGAAGCGGCCAAGGCTGGCGCCACCGTTGTGCACTGTCACGTCCGCGATCCGCAGACCGGCAAGTTCAGTCGCGATGTGGCGCTGTACCGCGAAGTGATGGAGCGCATCCGCGAGGCTGACGTCGACATCATCGTCAACCTCACGGCCGGCATGGGTGGCGATCTGGAAATCGGCGCTGGCGAGAAGCCGATGGAGTTCGGCCCGAACACCGATCTGGTCGGCCCGCTGACTCGTCTGGCCCACGTCGAAGAACTGCTGCCGGAAATCTGCACCCTCGATTGCGGCACCCTGAACTTCGGCGACGGCGACACCATTTATGTCTCCACCCCGGCACAACTGCGCGCCGGCGCCAAACGCATCACCGAGTTGGGCGTGAAAGCCGAGCTGGAAATTTTCGACACCGGTCACCTGTGGTTCGCCAAACAGATGATCAAGGAAGGTTTGCTCGATAACCCGCTGTTCCAGCTGTGCCTGGGCATTCCGTGGGGCGCGCCGGCCGACACCACCACCATGAAAGCCATGGTCGACAACCTGCCGGCGGACGCGGTGTGGGCCGGGTTTGGTATCGGCCGGATGCAGATGCCGATGGCCGCGCAAGCGGTGCTGCTGGGTGGCAACGTGCGGGTCGGGCTGGAAGACAACCTGTGGCTGGACAAAGGCGTGCTGGCGACCAACGGTCAACTCGTTGAGCGTGCCACCGAGATACTCAGCCGCTTGGGCGCCAGCGTCCTGACCCCGGCCGAGGGCCGGAAAAAAATGGGCCTGACCCCGCGCGGATAAATCATCACTCATTTGCCCGCTTCCACAGGTTTCTACGAATTATTCAGGATGTGACCATGAGCTTTATCACCGAAATCAAAACCTTCGCCGCGCTGGGCAGCGGTGTTATCGGCAGCGGCTGGGTCGCCCGCGCCCTCGCCCACGGCCTCGATGTCGTGGCCTGGGATCCGGCGCCCGGCGCTGAAGCGGCGCTGCGCAAACGCGTGGCCAATGCCTGGGGGGCGCTGGAGAAAAACGGCCTGGCGCCGGGCGCGTCGCAGGATCGCTTGCGCTTTGTCGCGACCATCGAGGAGTGCGTGCGCGACGCGGATTTCATTCAGGAAAGCGCTCCGGAACGCCTTGAACTGAAACTGCAACTGCACAGCAAAATCAGCTCGGCCGCCAAGCCCAATGCGCTGATCGGCTCCAGCACCTCGGGCCTGTTGCCGAGCGAGTTCTACGAGAGTTCGATCCACCCGGAACGCTGCGTGGTCGGCCATCCGTTCAATCCGGTTTACCTGTTGCCGCTGGTGGAAGTGGTCGGTGGCAAGAACACCGCACCGGAAGCTATACAAGCGGCAATGAAAGTCTACGAATCACTCGGCATGCGTCCGCTGCATGTGCGCAAGGAAGTACCGGGATTCATCGCTGACCGTCTGCTCGAAGCGCTGTGGCGTGAGGCGCTGCACCTGGTCAACGACGGGGTGGCGACGACTGGCGAGATCGACGACGCGATTCGTTTTGGCGCCGGTTTGCGCTGGTCGTTCATGGGCACCTTCCTGACCTACACCCTCGCCGGTGGCGATGCCGGAATGCGTCACTTCATGTCGCAATTCGGCCCGGCGTTGCAGTTGCCATGGACGTATCTGCCGGCACCGGAGTTGACCGACAAGTTGATTGACGATGTGGTCGATGGCACCAGCGATCAGTTGGGCAGCCACAGCATTTCGGCACTGGAGCGCTATCGTGATGATTGCCTGCTGGCGGTGCTGGAGGCGGTGAGGACTACCAAGGAGAAGCATGGAATGAGTTTCAGCGAATAATCCTTGCTCAACAGTTCCGGCCCCTTCGCGAGCAAACCCGCTCCCACAGATGACCGCATTCCCATGTGGGAGCGGGCTTGCTCGCGAAGACGGCAGCCCAGCCACTATCAATGTTGGATCTGACACCATGCCCAGCCTCACCACCTACCAAACCCGCATCATCCCCGACTGGGTCGACTACAACGGCCACCTGCGCGACGCTTTCTACCTGCTGATCTTCAGCTATGCCACCGACGCCCTGATGGATCGCCTCGGCATGGACAGCAACCACCGCGAAGCCAGCGGCCACTCGCTGTTCACCCTGGAACTGCACCTCAACTACCTGCACGAAGTGAAGCTCGACACCGACGTCGAAGTACGCACGCAAATCATCGGTCACGACAGCAAACGCCTGCATCTCTATCACAGCCTGCACAAAGTCGGGGAAGACCAGGAGCTGGCCGGCAATGAGCAGATGTTGCTGCACGTCGACCTCGCCGGCCCGCGCTCGGCGCCGTTCAGCGCGGACACCTTGAGCCGTCTGCAAGCCATCGTCGCCGAGCAGGCCGACCTGCCCGCCCCGACTTACATCGGCCGCATCATAGCCCTGCCACCGGCCCGTTAAAACCCACGATAGAGCGAGATGAGCGCTTGCTGCGCAGATCGGTTTCACTGACGGACAGGCAAAAAAAGCCCCGATACAAGCCGTGACAGGATCGGGGCTGAGGGTACTGTTGAGGAGCTGCCGTGCGAGGGTGACCAAACCGTCGTGTTGCAAGCTGAAGCCAGTTTGCCCACTCCCTTTGACAACGAGTTAGCCGAAAACGACCCGTTCATAGTCGTAGCAGCCACTGCGACAAATCGCCCTTGCCGTCCCTCCCCTTGCCTACCAGAATCGAGTCACGACCTCCGTTGCTGAAGAAGGATTCTCCTCATGATGTTTGCCGATTTGATCGATCAGGAAGACCTGTTGGGACAGCTCAAGGCATTGGGATTACAGGTGCCGGTCGGCTCGACGGCCGAGCAGGCATGTGAATTCGCCGTAATGGGTCTGGACGATGCTCGGGCGTTCGAATTGCGCAAAATGGTCAAGGACATGTACACCAGCGGCGCGAGCATCCAGCCGGCTGTGCGCCAAGCCATCGACAAACAGTTGTTGCCGGCATTGGCACACTACCAACAGACCCACAGCGCCTGAGCAAGCCAATCGCCCACAGGCGGGTTCCCACAGTTTTTGTGTCTGACCACATTTTTGTGATCGACATCCATCCTGTGGGAGCCCGCCTGCTGGCGATGAACGATGACTCGGTTTACAACCTTACGCTGGCAAACGTCGATTCATTACGCGCCTGACTCAACGCCGACATCGGCCCCGACAGCGGCGACAGCACCATCGCCTGCGGCAACTGCATCATCGCCACCTGCTGGGTGGTGTTGGAGCCAACGCGCTCGTCACGCGGCGGAATGCCGAAGTATTCGCGGTAGCACTTGGAGAAGTGCGGCGTTGAGACGAAACCACACACCGAAGCCACTTCGATGATCGACATCGGCGTCTGCTTGAGCAGTTGCCGGGCACGAATCAAACGCAGCTTGAGGTAGTAACGCGACGGCGAGCAGTGCAGGTATTTCTGGAACAACCGCTCGAGCTGACGACGGGACACGGCGACATACACCGCCAGTTCGTCGAGGTCGATCGGTTCCTCAAGGTTGGCCTCCATCAGCGCGACGATTTCCTGCAGCTTCGGCTGGTTGGTGCCGAGCATGTGCTTGAGCGGCACGCGCTGGTGATCCTGTTCGTTGCGGATGCGCTCATAGACGAACATTTCCGAGATCGCGGCGGACAGTTCACGGCCGTGATCGCGGCTGATCAGGTGCAGCATCATGTCCAGCGGCGCGGTGCCGCCGGAGCTGGTGAAGCGGTTGCGGTCGAGGGTGAACAAGCGAGTACTCATGGCCACGCGCGGGAAAGCTTCCTGCATTGCCGCCAGGCATTCCCAGTGCACGCTGCAATCGAAACCGTCGAGCAGCCCGGCGCAGGCCAAGGCCCAACTGCCGGTGCACACGGCACCCAGACGACGCGACTGACGCGCCTGGCTTTGCAGCCAGGAGACGTGCTCACGGGTCACGGTGCGCTGGATACCGACACCGCCACAGACAATCACGGTGTCCAGCGGGGGCGCTTTGTGCATCGAGGCGTCGGGCGTGATTTGCAGGCCGTCACTGGCCCACACCTGGCCGCCATCGACGGTGAGGGTGCTCCAGCGAAACAGTTCACGACCGGACAACTGATTGGCCATGCGCAGCGGCTCAACCGCAGAGGCCAGGGAAATCAGCGTGAAATTGTCCAGCAGCAGAAAGCCGATGGATTGAGGCGCACGGTTCTGGGGTTGAGCCCCTGAGTTGAACGACGTCATCGCGGTATCTCCTCACACAAAGCGGGTGAAGGCCTCAGGCGGAGGCTCTTGTTTTTGCCAGCGTTCTCGAGTGGGAGACGGGCTTTGTTATGACAGAGCAATTGCCATGCCTAAAATTGAATGGCCATTCAATAACTCCTGAAAACGACATCACGACGCGTCTATATGAGACCTCCGGCGAAGGGTGTTTGGAAGTGCCATCAGCGAGGGGCAAAGCTCTGCTCCGTTGCCTGTGAGCAGATCGGTATCACTTGTGGGAACGGGGCTGCGCGCCGTTCCACAGGAGTGTCACCACAGGCACAGGTGACGGACGGTAGGGTGTGCTGATTGCCTGTTACAGGTGGGAAAGACTCTTATCTGATTGCGACGCGCCAAAAGGTGGCGTGTTTGATTAACCGTGTTCATTTAGCGCGCAGTTTTGACTGGTCTGGCCCAATCGCCGGCAGGTTGGTTTGCACAGGTTTTCTGATCGATACGAATCGACTGTGGTCGCTAGCCTGCTAACGATTGAAGCCACTCGGTTTCAGCACTCAACCGCGCTGACCGCCAACCCACCGCGCGATGTTTCTTTATATTTGTCATGCATGTCGGCACCGGTATCACGCATGGTGCGAATCACCCGGTCCAGCGAGATGAAGTGCTGACCATCGCCACGCAACGCCATTTGCGCGGCGTTGATCGCCTTCACCGCCGCAATCGCATTGCGCTCGATGCACGGCACCTGGACGAGGCCGCCTACCGGATCGCAGGTCAAACCGAGGTTATGTTCCAGGCCGATTTCCGCCGCGTTGCACAACTGCTCAGGCGAAGCGCCAAGAATCTCCGCCAGCCCTGCCGCCGCCATCGCACAGGCCGACCCGACCTCGCCCTGACAACCGACTTCGGCACCGGAAATCGACGCGTTCTTTTTGCACAGAATCCCCACCGCCGCCGCCGCCAGGAAGTAGTCGACCACGTTGGCGTCGGTGACCGCTTCGCTGAACTTCATAAAGTAGTGCAGCACCGCCGGAATGATCCCCGCCGCACCGTTGGTCGGCGCCGTGACCATCCGCCCGCCCGCCGCGTTCTCTTCATTCACGGCAAGGGCGAACAGGTTGACCCACTCCATCGCGCTCAGCGTCGAGCCGATCACGTTGGGCTTGTTCAATTCCTGCAGGCTGCGATGCAACTTCGCCGCACGCCGACGCACATTCAACCCACCAGGCAGGATGCCTTCGTGCTTGAGGCCTTGCTCGACGCAATCTTGCATCGCAAGCCAGAGTTTCATCAGCCCGGCGCGGATTTCCTCTTCGCTGCGCCAGACCTTTTCGTTGGCCATCATCAAGTCGGCGACGCGCAAGTTGTGTTGCTTGCACAGCGCCAACAACTCCACGGCACTGGAGAAGTCATAGGGCAGTTCGGTGCGATCCAGATCCACCACACCGCTGCAGGCTTGCGCCTCATCCACGACAAAGCCGCCACCGACCGAGTAATAGGTGTCGCGATGCAGGGTAGCGCCATCACCTTCGGCGATCAGCGTCATGGCGTTGGGGTGGAAAGGCAGGTTCTCCTCGATCAGACGCATGTCCCGGGCCCAGACAAAGGGTACCGTCAGGCGACCGTCCAGCAAGAGCGTATCGGTTTCGCGTAGCGCCTGGATGCGCGGGCCAATCTGTGCGGGATCGATTGCATCAGGCCATTCGCCCATCAATCCCATGATCACCGCGTTGTCGCTGCCATGGCCGATACCCGTGGCCGACAGCGATCCATAAAGCTGAACTTCGACACGCCGAACGTCATCGAGCAGGGCCTTTTCTCGCAGGCTTTGCACGAACAGAGCAGCGGCGCGCATCGGGCCCACAGTATGGGAACTGGAAGGGCCAATGCCGATTTTAAACAGGTCGAAAACGCTGATTGCCATGGGCGAATATCTCAAGTTCAAACACGTCCCGACACGGCTGCGCCGGGCGGCGCAGCAACTACGCTTGACGCCGGAATTCGCACATCTTCCGGTTTTTGCCGTAAGGTTGACGTCTGACACCGACGTAGTCTTGTCCACTAACGCCGTGTGTCGGTGAGGCTCTATCCACTCGCTTTTTAGTGGCCCAGGGAGCCGTCAATGGGTGGAAAAAAGCTGTAAGCGACGTTACCGACACTAGATGCGACCACGCCTGTACTGGATGCGACCCTACCTGTAGGCGTCCGATATGCACTGGTACATGATCATTTACGACTTGATTGCAAGGCTGCGTGTCAGAACACGTTTCACGCACCTACCGACCGCAACATTCATAAGTGCGGGTATCCCGTCGGAACACCGCCCAAAAAACACTCAGGAGTCCCCCCATGAAAGGTTCCCCCTCGTTGTTGTTGGCCGCCATGCTCAGTCTTCCTCTTCTGGCCCAGGCTTCAGAACCGGAACAATGCAGCACCGTCAACTTCTCCGATGTCGGCTGGACCGATATCACCGTGACAACCGCCACCACCAGCGTCGTACTCGACGCACTGGGGTACAAAACCAAGACCACCATGATTTCCGTACCGGTGACCTACAAGTCCCTGGCCGACGGCAAGAACATGGACATTTTCCTCGGCAACTGGATGCCGACCATGGAAAACGACATCAAGGCCTACCGCGATGCCGGTACCGTGGACGTCGTGCGCACCAACCTCAAGGGCGCCAAATACACCCTCGCCGTGCCGCAAGCCCTGTACGACAAAGGTCTGCATGACTTTGCCGACATCGCCAAATTCAAGAAAGAACTCGACGGCAAGATCTACGGCATCGAGCCAGGCAACGACGGTAACCGTCTGATCCAGAGCATGATCGACAAAAACGCTTTCGGCCTGAAAGACGCCGGCTTCAAAATCGTGGAATCCAGCGAAGCGGGGATGCTGTCGCAGGTCGATCGCGCCCAGAGACGTGACACCGCGGTCGTATTCCTGGGCTGGGCCCCCCACCCGATGAACAAACGCTTCCATATTCAATACCTGACCGGGGGCGATGACTTCTTCGGCCCGGATTTCGGCGCCGCCACCGTGGCCACCAACACCCGCAAGGGCTATGTCGAAGAGTGCAGCAATGTCGGCCAGTTGCTGAAGAACCTGGAGTTCACCGTCGACATGGAAAGTGAGCTGATGGGCAATGTTCTCGATGACAAGATGAAGCCCGAAGCAGCAGCCAAAGCCTGGCTGAAGAAAAATCCACAGATACTCGATACCTGGCTCGCTGGCGTGACCACCATTGACGGTAAACCAGGCCTTGCGGCCGTGAAAGCCAAGCTCGCGCAGTAATCGCCTTATGCCGGGCGAGTGCGCTCGCCCGGACTGTTTATTCCTTGCATGCGGACGTTCACTACCATGCTGATTGATCAGAAAATACCTTTAGGCCAGTACATCGCGGGTTTCGTTGAATGGTTGACCGACCACGGCGCCAATACATTCGACGCAATCGCCGTGACACTGGAAACGATGATCCACGGCGTGACGTTTGCGCTCACCTGGTTCAACCCTTTTGTCTTGATCGGCCTCATCGCCGTACTCGCCCATTTCATCCAGCGCAAATGGGGACTGACTGCTTTTGTGATTGCATCCTTCCTGCTGATCCTCAATCTGGGGTACTGGCAGGAAACCATGGAAACCCTCGCCCAGGTCATGTTCGCGACCCTGGTTTGCGTGGTCATCGGCGTGCCGTTGGGCATCGTCGCCGCGCACAAACCGATGTTCTACACATTGATGCGTCCGGTTCTCGATCTGATGCAGACCGTACCCACCTTCGTTTACCTCATTCCTACCCTGACCCTCTTCGGGCTGGGCGTGGTGCCGGGCCTGATCTCCACGGTGGTGTTCGCCATCGCAGCGCCGATCCGCCTGACTTACCTGGGCATCCGCGATGTCCCGCAAGAACTGATGGACGCCGGCAAAGCCTTCGGCTGCTCGCGTCGCCAACTGCTTTCACGGATTGAACTGCCTCACGCCATGCCGAGCATCGCGGCCGGCATCACCCAGTGCATCATGCTGTCGCTGTCGATGGTGGTGATCGCTGCACTGGTAGGCGCCGACGGACTCGGCAAACCGGTGGTCAACGCACTGAACACTGCTGATATCGCCCTGGGCTTCGAAGCAGGCCTGGCGATCGTACTGCTGGCGATCATGCTCGACCGTATCTGCAAACAGCCCGAAGCCAAAGCAGGGGGTGACGCATGAGCATCATTCGCTTCGAAGACGTCGACGTAATTTTCTCCAAGGACCCGCGCGAGGCACTCAAGCTGCTGGATGAGGGCATGACCCGCAACGAGATCCTGAAAAAGACCGGGCAGATCGTCGGCGTGGAAAAGGCCAGCCTCGACATCAACAAAGGCGAAATCTGCGTGCTGATGGGCCTGTCCGGCTCTGGCAAGTCGAGCCTGCTGCGTTGCATCAACGGCCTCAACACCGTGAGCCGCGGCAAGCTGTTCGTCGAGCACGAAAACCGTCAGATCGATATCGCATCCTGCACCCCCGCCGAACTGAAAATGATGCGTACCAAACGCATCGCCATGGTGTTCCAGAAGTTCGCACTGATGCCGTGGCTGACGGTTCGCGAGAACATCAGCTTTGGTCTGGAAATGCAGGGCCGACCGGAAAAGGAACGCAGGAAGCTGGTTGACGAGAAGCTCGAACTGGTAGGTCTGGCCCAATGGCGCAACAAAAAGCCTGACGAACTCTCCGGCGGCATGCAGCAGCGCGTCGGCCTTGCTCGTGCACTGGCGATGGACGCCGACATTCTGCTGATGGACGAACCGTTTTCGGCACTCGACCCGCTGATCCGCCAAGGCCTGCAGGATGAACTGCTGGAACTGCAACGCAAGTTGAACAAGACCATCGTCTTCGTCAGCCACGACCTCGACGAGGCGCTGAAACTGGGCAGCCGCATCGCGATCATGAAGGACGGTCGCATCGTCCAGTACAGCGTGCCGGAAGAGATCGTGCTGAACCCGGCGGATGACTATGTGCGTACCTTCGTGGCGCACACCAATCCGCTCAACGTGCTGTGCGGGCGCAGCCTGATGCGCACCCTGGATAACTGCAAACGCATCAACGGTTCGGTGTGCCTGGACCCGGGCGACGACTCGTGGCTGGACCTGGCCGAGGGCAACACCATCAAAGGCGCACGGCAGAACGGCTCGACACTCAACCTGCAGAACTGGGCACCGGGACAAGCGGTTGAAGGGCTGGAGCGCAAACCGACGCTGGTGGACTCCAACATCGGCATGCGTGACGCCTTGCAGATTCGTTATCAGACCGGCAACAAACTGGTGCTGCACGATAACAATCAGGTCGTAGGGATTCTCGGTGACAGCGAGTTGTATCACGCGTTGCTGGGCAAGAACCTGGGGTAGTAATCCCGGACACAAAAACGCCGCGAGAGGATCGCGGCGTTTTTGTTTATCAGGGCGTCAGGTCAAACCGTGTTGTGGCTGATGGCCCTTTTCGCGAGCAAGCCCGCTTCCACAGTTAAAATGCAGGCCAATGTGGGAGCCGGCTTGCTCGCGAAGGATGCGGCGCGGTGCTTTTGAAAGAAACACCGCGCCACTTGCCGTTTAGCTGTACACCCGGCCAAGGAGCTGCCGATGGCTTTCAAACTGATCGAGCACATCCCGCGTGATCTGATCCTGCGTGAAGCCCATCAGGTCGTAATCCTGGCTGCCGCTTTGCAGATACACCTCGGCGCGATAGAAACGCTGACGCGCCTCTTCAGACGCCACCGATTCGGCAGGGGTTGCGAGGTAACCGTCCAGACTCACTTCGTAAACGAAAGGGTTGCTCTCTTCCATCTCGATGCGCACGCCCATGCAGCGCTTGGATTTACCCAGCAGCGTTTGCACTTCCAGCCCCTGAGCACGCATTTGCGCAGCCGCGCTTTCCAGCGCCGGGCTGACTTGCTTGTCCATGAAACGCTGCACCACCGACTGGCTCGGTTGCAGGTCCAGCTGAGTCAAACGCTCGCTGAAACCCCGACGACCACGTTCGGCCAGTTGCGCTTGCTCCTCTTCGATCAGCACGTCCTGACGCATTGCCTTGTGCAGGCCGAACATGAAGAACACCAGCACCACCGAGAACGGCAGACCGGCCAGCACCACCATCGTTTGCATCGCTTCAAAGTTACCGGCGAACAGCAAACCGATGGTCACCAGGGTGATCACCACCGACCAGAAGATCCGCAGCCAGTGGGGCGCATCTTCGTCGACGTTGCCGCCCTTGCAGGACAGGTTGGCCATCATCACCGCGCCAGAGTCGGCCGGGGTCAGGAACAGCACGAAGCCGACGAAGATCGACACACCGATGACAACTTTCGACGCCGGATAGTGCTCAAGCAACTGATAGATCGCCATCGACGGCTGTTCCAGCGCCGTCTTCCCAAGCTCAACCGCCCCATGGTTCATCACCAGATCCAGCGCCGAGTTGCCGAAGATCGACAGCCAGGCCAGCGTGAAGCCCAGCGGAATCAGAAGCACGCCGGCTACCAGTTCACGCACGGTACGCCCACGGGAGATACGCGCGATGAACATGCCTACAAATGGCGCCCAGGAAATCCACCAGGCCCAGTAGAACAGCGTCCACAGGCCCAACCAGCGGTCGGATTTGGCGCTGTCGCCTTCATAGACGTACAGGTCGAACGTCTTCAGCACCGCGCCGTTGAGGTAGTCGCCGATGTTCTGCACAAAGCCGTTGAGCAAGTGCAACGTCGGGCCGAACAGCAGGACGAAAATCAGCAGACCGCTGAACAGCACGATGTTCAGGTTGGACAGACGACGGATACCGTTTTCCACACCGGACACGGCAGCGATGGTCGCCACCGTGCTCATCACGATGATCACGATCAGCAGGTTAGTGTTGCTGTGTTCCATGCCGAACAGGTTTTCAAGGCCCGAAGACACTTGCAGCGAACCAATCCCCAGGTTCGTCACCAGACCCAGCAGGGTCACGAACATGCCGAAGCCGTCCACCGCGTGACCGGCCGCGCCTTTGACCCAACGCTCGCCGACCAGCGGATACAGCGCCGAACGCAGGGCCAGCGGTTGGTTATGACGGTAGGCAAAGTAAGCCACGGCCAAGCCGACCAATGCATAGATCGCCCAGCCGTGCAGGCCCCAGTGCAGGAACGTCAGTTGCACCGCCTGACGCGCCGCCATGTTGGTGGCGGCCACGCCTTCCGGCGGATTGAAGTAGTGATCCAGCGGCTCGGACGCGCCGAAATACAGCAGCGAAATCCCGATACCCGACGAGAACAGCATCCCCGCCCAGGCGCCGTAACTGAAATCCGGGGTGTCGTCCTTGCTGCCCAGTTTGAGTTTTCCGTAGGAGGAGAACGCCAGGCCCACCACAAACACCAGGTAAGCGGCGATCACCACCATGTAGTACCAGCCGAAGCTGCGCGACAACCACTCCTGAGCCACACCCAACAGTCTGCCGGCCTCTTGCGGGGCGATAATCAGAATGGCGGTCAACAACAGAATCAACGCGGTAGAGGTGTAGAACACCCAACCGTTGACCGTCACCTTCTCGGGCGGGGTCTTTATAAGCGAGGCAGAACTCATGGCACAAATGCTCCAGGCAGTGCGAGAGAAGAACACAAGGCAACACGGCACCCGACCAATCGGTTAGTTGGCAGCCGACCGGCGGGTGATATAAAGACACCCCGAAAAAAGCCCGAACCTGCCGAAATGGTGTTGCGAATCGCTTTCGTGGCCGAAAGTCCGGACGTTCATCCGAAACCTGGCCCTGAGCGTCTTGCCCTTTCAACACGTCCATCGAACCGCGAACCGCGCCATGCCCCGCGCAGGTTTCGAGCTTTTTTGGATGTCAGTTTTATCGCCACTTACATGTAGGAAAAATCTGTAGGCAGCGACGAATTGTCGCAGATCTTATTCTTTGTTGATTGAACGTTCAATCAAAACAAAATAGACTGGCCCTCAATCCGATAGGCGTTATTCGCCCGTCGGAAGGCCTAAGGAGATGTGCAAGATGCCCAAGGTCGGTATGCAACCCATCCGCCGCCAACAACTGATCGAAGCCACATTGCAGGCGGTCGATCAGGTCGGAATGGGGGACGCCAGCATTGCGCTGATCGCCCGTTTGGCCGGTGTCTCGAATGGCATCATCAGTCATTACTTTCAGGACAAGAACGGCCTGATTGCCGCCACGATGCGGTATCTGATGAACGTCCTCAGCGAGAACGTCACCGCACGCCGTCAGGCGTTGACAGACAGCAGCCCTCGGGCGCATCTGCAGGTGATCATCGAAGGCAACTTCGACGCCAGCCAGATCAATGGCCCGGCAATGAAAACCTGGCTGGCCTTCTGGGCCACCAGCATGCATCAGCCGTCTTTGCACAGGTTGCAGCGGATCAACGATCACCGTCTGTATTCCAACCTGTGCTGCGAGTTTCGCCGTGTGTTGCCGCTCGAAGAAGCGCGCAGTGCCGCGCGAGGACTGGCAGCGTTGATTGACGGTTTGTGGTTGCGCGGCGCGCTGTCAGGAGACGCTTTCGACACGGCGCAGGCGCAACAGATCGCTTACGAATACATGGATATCCAATTGGCCAAGCAGGTGAGTTAGAGCACACAGAAAACGCTCGGCCCCTGAACTGTCACCGACCAGCGATGCCTCAGTTACATGGCTCACCCGGTGACCAACGCCAACCACCAATGCACTTGCGAGGACACTATGGCCCGTTTCGAACTGCAAAAACTCTACATCGATGGCGCGTATTCCGACGCCGGCAGCGATGCCACCTTCGAAGCCATCAACCCGGCTAACGGCGAAGTTCTCGCACAAGTGCAACGTGCGACCAAGGAAGACGTCGAGCGCGCTGTGGTCAGCGCCGAAAAGGGCCAGAAAATCTGGGCCGCGATGACCGCCATGGAGCGTTCGCGCATCCTGCGTCGTGCCGTCGACATCCTGCGCGAGCGCAACGATGAACTGGCCGCACTGGAAACCCTGGACACTGGTAAAGCCTTCTCCGAAACCAAGTACGTCGACATCGTCACCGGCGCCGACGTGCTGGAATACTACGCAGGCTTGGTACCCGCCATCGAAGGCGAGCAGATCCCGCTGCGTGACACTTCTTTCGTCTACACCCGTCGCGAGCCGCTGGGCGTTGTGGCCGGTATCGGTGCGTGGAACTACCCGATCCAGATCGCGCTGTGGAAATCCGCTCCAGCGCTGGCCGCCGGTAACGCGATGATCTTCAAGCCAAGCGAAGTCACCTCGCTGACGACCCTGAAACTGGCCGAGATCTACACCGAAGCCGGCGTGCCAAACGGTGTGTTCAACGTTCTGACCGGCAGCGGCCGCGAAGTCGGCACCTGGCTGACCGAGCACCCGCGCATCGAGAAAATCTCGTTCACTGGCGGCACTGACACTGGCAAAAAAGTCATGGCCAGCGCTTCGGCATCCTCGCTCAAAGACGTGACCATGGAACTGGGCGGCAAGTCGCCGCTGATCATCTGCGACGACGCCGACCTCGATCGCGCTGCCGACACCGCGATGATGGCCAACTTCTACAGCTCCGGTCAGGTCTGCACCAACGGCACTCGCGTGTTCGTACCGAGCCACCTCAAAGCCGCTTTCGAAGCCAAGATCCTTGAGCGCGTGGCGCGCATCCGCATCGGCAACCCGGAAGACGAAAACACCAACTTCGGCCCGCTGGTCAGCTTCCCGCACATGGAAAGCGTGCTCAGCTACATCGCCAAAGGCAAAGAAGAAGGTGCCCGCGTCCTGTGTGGCGGCGAGCGTCTGACCGACGGCGAATTCGCCAAAGGCGCGTTTGTTGCCCCAACCGTGTTCACCGACTGCACCGACGACATGACCATCGTTCGTGAAGAAATCTTTGGCCCGGTCATGGCGATCCTCTCCTACGAAACCGAAGAAGAAGTGATCCGCCGCGCCAACGACACCGACTTCGGCCTGGCCGCCGGTATCGTCACCAAAGACCTGAACCGCGCTCACCGCGTGATTCATCAACTGGAAGCCGGTATCTGCTGGATCAACGCCTGGGGCGAGTCCGACGCAAAAATGCCGGTGGGCGGTTACAAGCAGTCGGGCGTGGGCCGTGAGAATGGCATCAGCTCGCTGAACAACTTCACTCGCATCAAATCGGTACAGGTCGAGCTGGGCGATTACGTCTCGGTGTTCTAAGACCGAGCCTTGTATTGCTCGCGAGGCCGCCTTCGCGAGCAAACCCGCTCCCACAGGAGCCCCCATTCCAAGGTGGGAGCGGGCTTGCCCGCGAGTCGAGTGCGAAGCACTCGTCAGGCCTGACCTGACCACATCTAAAGAGGGTGCATTCAATGTCCCAAGAATTCGATTACATCATCATCGGTGCCGGTTCGGCCGGTAACACCCTGGCGACCCGTCTGACTGAAGACGAAGGCGTCACCGTTCTGCTGCTCGAAGCGGGCGGCCCGGACTACCGTTTCGACTTCCGTACACAAATGCCCGCCGCTCTGGCATTCCCGCTGCAAGGCCGTCGCTACAACTGGGCGTACGAAACCGATCCAGAGCCACACATGGACGGTCGCCGGATGGAATGCGGTCGCGGCAAAGGCCTCGGCGGTTCTTCGCTGATCAACGGCATGTGCTACATCCGTGGCAACGCGATGGACTACGATGGCTGGTCGAAACTGCCGGGCCTGGAAGACTGGACCTACCTCGACTGCCTGCCGTACTTCCGCAAAGCCGAAACCCGCGACATCGGCCCGAACGATTACCACGGTGGCGAAGGCCCGGTCAGCGTGACCACGCCGAAGGCGGGCAACAACCCGCTGTTCCACGCCATGGTTGAAGCAGGCGTGCAGGCCGGTTACCCGCGCACCGAAGACTTGAACGGTTACCAGCAGGAAGGTTTCGGCCCGATGGACCGCACCGTGACGCCGAACGGCCGTCGTGCTTCCACCGCCCGAGGCTACCTCGACACCGCGAAAAAGCGTTCGACCCTGACCATCGTCACCCACGCCCTGACCGACAAGATCCTGTTCGAAGGCAAGCGTGCCGTTGGTGTGCGTTACCTGGTGGGCGACGCTGAAGAGCGCGTTGAAGCCAAAGCGCGCAAAGAAGTGCTGCTGTGCTCCGGCGCCATCGCATCGCCGCAGATTCTGCAACGTTCCGGCGTCGGCCCGGCGAAACTGCTGGAAAGCCTCGACATCCCGGTCGTACACGATTTGCCGGGCGTGGGCGAGAACCTGCAGGATCACCTGGAGCTGTACCTGCAATACGCTTGCACCCAACCGGTTTCGCTGTACCCGTCGCTGCTCTGGTACAACCAGCCAGCCATCGGCGCCGAATGGCTGTTCAACGGCACCGGCATCGGCGCCAGCAACCAGTTCGAGGCCGGCGGTTTCATCCGTTCGCGTCCGGAATTCGAATGGCCAAACATCCAGTACCACTTCCTGCCGGTCGCCATTAACTACAACGGCAGCAACGGTGTGAAAGAGCACGGTTTCCAGGCGCACATGGGTTCCATGCGTTCGCCAAGCCGTGGTCGCGTTCAGGCCAAGTCGAAAGACCCGCGCCAGCACCCGAGCATCCTGTTCAACTACATGGCCAGCGAGCAGGACTGGCAGGAATTCCGTGACGGCATCCGCCTGACCCGCGAAATCATGCAACAGCCGGCACTGGACGCTTTCCGTGGCCGCGAAATCAGCCCCGGCATCGACGTGCAAACCGATGAGCAACTGGACAAGTTCATCCGCGAACACGCCGAAACCGCGTTCCACCCGTCCTGCTCGTGCAAGATGGGCACCGACGACATGGCGGTCGTGGATGGCGAAGGTCGCGTGCACGGCATGCAGAGCCTGCGTGTGGTCGATGCCTCGATCATGCCGATCATCACCACTGGCAACCTGAACGCGCCGACGATCATGATGGCCGAGAAAATCGCCGACAAGATCCGTGGTCGCAAGCCATTGCCGCGTAGCACCGCCGCCTACTATGTAGCGGGCGATGCGCCGGTTAAGGGCAAGCCGATGCGTGATATCACGCCTGTTGCTCAGTAAGTCGTAATACCGAGGCGCGGCCTTCGTCGGAACGCCGCCCGGAGACAAGCCCGCTCCCACATCGGACCTGAGTGCTCACAGATTTTGTGTTCACTGGAGACCTACTGTGGGATCGGGCTTGCTCGCGAAGGGGCCCTCACATTCCACGCAAACCCCTCGACTTCAAGTAATTCCTCCTATACCCCTCGTCACTTGATCCTACCCCCACGCCGGCCTACTCTAGACCTCGCGCAACCGTTTCACCCCCTGCCCCACCGTCGCTGCACCGCAACTCCATAACAAGGAGGTTCCCGAATGTTCGATTTCCACCCCCAGCTCAAGCAGCGCTTCGCTGCCTTGCGCACGGGCGCTGATTTTTTTTCCCTGCGGTATGTACGCGAATCCGGTCAGCACCTGTCGGTGCGCAAGAACGTTGCCGAACCGCCGAGCCTGAGCCGCGACGAAGGGGCGATGCTCACTGTGCGCGTCAATGGCGTCGAAGCGTATGCGGCGACCAACGACCTGTCGCAACAAGGCCTGCAAGCCGCCCTTGAACGCGCCGAACAGCAAGCCCGGCGGCTCAAGCCCCACGCCTTGCTCGACCTGCGCGATCAACCGGTGTCCAGCGACCGCGCTGATTATTTTTCACCCAATCTCGAACAACCCTTCCCGTCCCTGAGCGACTGCTTTGAGCTGCTCGGCGCGGAGTCCGCCTCGGTGCCAAAGGATGAGCGCCTGGTGAATTGGGAAGTGAGCATCGGCATCACCCACGTCGAGCAGATCTATCTGAGCAGCGCCGGCGCCGAACTGCGCCAGGCCCAGCGCTTCGTCTACCCGAGCCTGGACGTCACCGCCTACGACGGTAACGACAGCCAGACTCGCAGCCTCGGTCGCGAGAACTTCGGCCAACAGGGCGGCGCCGACGTGATCAGCCGTTGCGGGCTGGTCGGCGCCGGCCCACAGGTGGCCGATCAGGCGCTGCAACTGCTGCTCGCACCGAACACCCCGCAAGGCCCGCGTGACCTGCTGCTGATGCCCGACCAGATGATGTTGCAGATCCACGAATCCATCGGCCACCCGCTGGAACTGGATCGCATCCTCGGTGATGAGCGCAATTACGCCGGCACCAGTTTCGTCAAAGCGAGCGACTTCGGCAGCCTGCAATACGGTTCAAAACTGCTCAACGTGACGTTCGATCCGGGCATTCCCGAAGAGCTCGCCAGCTACGGCCATGACGACGACGGCACCCAGGCGAGCAAGCAATTTCTGATTCGCGATGGTCTGTTGCTGCGCCCATTGGGCGGTGCGCTGTCGCAATACCGCGCGGGCCTGGACGGTGTCGCCAACAGCCGCGCCTGCGGCTGGAACCGCGCGCCGATCGACCGTATGGCCAACCTCAACATCGAGCCGGGCGACCAGCCACTTGAGCAAATGATCACGGGCATCGAGCATGGCATTCTGATGAGCACCAACCGTTCGTGGTCGATTGACGATGCGCGCAACAAATTCCAGTTCGGCTGTGAGTGGGGTCAACTGATCGAAAACGGTGAACTCAAAGGCGTGGTGAAAAACCCCAACTACCGGGCGATTTCCGCGCACTTCTGGAAGAGCCTGCGCGCCGTCGGCGACGCCAACACCGTCAAGGTGCTGGGCACGCCGAACTGCGGCAAGGGCGAACCAAACCAGGTCATCCGCGTCGGCCATGCCTCGCCGGCCTGCGTTTTCAGCAACATTGATGTATTTGGGGGAGACGCCTGATGAGCATTTCGAAGAATCAGTCCGACGCCTTCAAGGTGATGGTCAATTGGCTGCGTGACAGCGTGCGCGAGCCGGAACAGTTCACCCTCAGTTATGCAGCCGAGTCTTCGGCGTTTGTCCGCTTCAATCACGCCAAGGTGCGTCAGGCCGGGCAAGTGCAACAGGCCAGCATCGGGCTGAAGCTGGTCAATGACGGCCGTCACGCCGACCTGCAAATCACCCTGTCCGGTGATCAGGAAGCCGACCTGCAACGCCTCGCCGAAGGCTTGCAACAACTGCGCGACACCCTGCCGCTGCTGCCGCAGGATCCGTACTTGCTGCTCAACCACAACGGCTGGCAGAGCACGCATGTGCAGGAGCATCCGCTGCCGGACACCGAGCATGTGGTCGAACAAATCTGTGCCGCGGCCGAAGGCCTGGACCTGGTCGGTTTCTATGCCGCCGGCCCCATCAGCCGTGGTTTCGCCAGCTCATCGGGCGCGTTCGGCTGGCACCAGGCGAACAGTTTCAACTTCGACTTCAGCCTGTTCCACGAGAATGGCGAAGCGGTGAAGGCCAGCTACGCCGGGCATGACTGGAGCCGTGAGGGTTTCGCCAAACGCTTTGAGCAGGCACGCGAGCAACTGGCGTTTCTCGGCCGTCCGATACGCACCTTGGCGCCGGGACAGTACCGCGCCTACCTGGCACCGGCCGCGCTGGAAGAAATCATGGGCATGCTCAGTTGGGGCGGGTTCTCCGCGCAGTCGATCGCCAGCAAGAGCAGTCCGCTGCAAAAGCTGTATGTCGGCGATCAGGCGTTCAGTGCGCTGGTGTCACTGGATGAAAAAGTCAGCGACTCGCTGAGCCCGGCGTTTTCCGGCGAAGGTTATCCGCGCAGTGATCTGCGCCTGATTGTCGAGGGCAAGGCGGGTGATCAGTTGGTCGGTTCGCGCAGTGCGGCCGAATACGGTTTGACCGCCAACGGGGCCAGCGGCGGCGAATCGCCGAGTGCGCTGAACATGGCGGCGGGTGATCTGCCACAAGCGCAAATCCTCAAGCAGTTGGGCACAGGGCTGTACATCAGCAACCTGTGGTACCTGAACTTCTCGGACCAACCGGCGGCGCGCATGACGGGCATGACACGCTTCGCGACCTTCTGGGTCGAGAACGGCGAGATCCAGGCACCGGTCAGCACCATGCGTTTCGACGACAGCGCCTACAACCTGCTGGGTTCGCAACTGGAAGCATTGACCGCCGAGCGTGAGTTGCTGCTCTCGTCGAGTACGTACAGCCAGCGCAATACCTCGTCGGCGTTGTTGCCGGGGGCGTTGGTGAGCCGTTTGACTTTGACCCTGTAAGACAAAGATCCCCAGAACACTGGAGATCTACGGTGGGAGCGGGCTTGCTCGCGAAGGCGATGTGTCAGTCGATATTGAGGGTGACTGATACACCGCATTCGCGAGCAAGCCCGCTCACACAAAAGCTGGTTTCGCATTAATCCAATTCCAAAGAGGTTCCATGCCCAGCCGCCCGCCTCTCGACGCCATCACCACACGCTGGTTGCCGTGGGTCGTCGCTATCGCTTTCTTCATGCAGTCCCTGGACGGAACCATCCTCAACACCGCGTTGCCGGCCATGGCTCGCGACCTGGCCGAGGACCCGTTACGCATGCAAGGCGTGATCATCGCCTACATGCTCACCGTGGCGCTGTTGATCCCGGCTTCAGGCTGGATCGCCGACCGTTTCGGCACCAAGAAAATCTTCTTCGGTGCGATCTTGCTGTTCAGCTTCGGCTCGCTGCTCTGCGCGGTATCGAGCAGCCTGACCATGCTGGTCGGGGCGCGGGTGATTCAAGGCCTGGGCGGTGCGCTGATGCTGCCGGTCGGGCGCTTGGTGGTGCTGCGTGCCTACCCGCGTTCGGAGCTGGTGCGGATCATGGGGTTTATCACCATTCCCGGCCTGCTCGGCCCGCTGATCGGCCCGACCATGGGCGGCTGGATGGTGCAATACCTGACGTGGCACTGGATCTTCCTGATCAACCTGCCGGTCGGTGCCATTGGCTGTTACGCCGTATGGAAGTTCATTCCCGACTTGCGCGGTACTGAGCGAACACGTTTCGATGGCCTGGGTTTCCTCTTGTTCGGCGCGGCGATGATCCTGATCACCATCGCCATGGAAGGCCTGGGCGAACTGCACTTGTCGCACCTGCGGGTGATGTTGCTGCTGTTCGGCGGCATGGCTTGTCTCGCTGCTTATTGGTTACGCGCAGGCCACATCGAAAACCCCTTGTTCTCGCCATCACTGTTCAAGACCCGCACCTTTGCCGTGGGCATTCTCGGCAATCTGTTCGCGCGATTGGGCAGCGGCGCGCTGCCGTTTCTGGTGCCGTTGCTGCTGCAAGTGGCGCTGGGGTATTCGCCCTCGCAAGCGGGGATGAGCATGCTGCCGCTGGCCGCCGCAGCAATGCTCGCCAAGTGGCTGGCGCGACCGCTGATCGAACGCCTCGGTTATCGCATCGTGCTCACTGGCAACACGCTGGCATTGGGGATCATGCTGGCAAGCATGGGCCTGGTCAGCGAGCAGACCCCTTACTGGCTGCTGCTGTGTCAGTTGTCGATTCTCGGGGCGATCAACTCGCTGCAATTCACCGCGATGAACACCGTGACCCTGATCGACCTCGACGACGCCAGCGCCAGCAGTGGCAACAGCTTGCTGTCGGTGGTCGCGCAATTGTCGTTGAGCCTGGGGGTGGCGTGTGCCGGGGCCTTGCTGGGCGGGTTTACCGCCGAGGCCGGAAATGACGGCGTGGACACCGTTCTGGGGGCGTTCCAGTTGACCTTCGTGACGGTTGGTGTCATGGCGATGCTTGCCGCTACGATCTTCTCGCAACTCTCGAAGGAAACCGGCCGGCGCGCCAAACACCCGGAAGAACACATCGAACATTAATCACTGTTCGTCCAGAACTTTCGAGGAAAGTGGCACGGGGCTGCTACACTGCGCGACATTTTGTTTTGCAGGCCAGTCCCGTGACCACCATCGCCACCGCTTTTAATACTCTGCCGCTGTCCGCCGCCATGCTGGCTAACCTCGAATCACTCGGTTATGCCCAGATGACGCCGATTCAGGCGCAGAGCTTGCCGGTGATCCTCAAAGGGATGGACCTGATCGCCCAGGCCAAGACCGGCAGCGGCAAGACCGCGGCGTTCGGCATCGGCCTGCTCAACCCGATCAACCCGCGCTATTTCGGTTGCCAGGCCCTGGTGATTTGCCCGACGCGCGAGTTGGCCGATCAGGTTGCCAAGGAAATCCGTCGTCTGGCCCGTGCCGAAGACAACATCAAGGTCCTGACCCTGTGCGGCGGCGTGTCGTTCGGCCCGCAGATCGCTTCGCTGGAGCACGGCGCGCACATCATCGTCGGCACCCCGGGGCGCATCCAGCAGCACCTGCGCAAAGGCTCGCTGGTGCTTGACGGTCTGAACACGCTGATCCTCGACGAAGCCGACCGCATGCTCGACATGGGCTTCTACGACGCCATCGAAGACATCATCGTCAAGACCCCGGAGCGCCGTCAGACCCTGCTGTTCTCCGCCACTTACCCGGTGGGCATCAAGCAACTGGCCTCGAAATTCATGCGTGACCCGCAAACGGTCAAAGCCCAAGCGTTCCACGACGACACACAGATCGAGCAACGTTTCTACGAGATTTCCCCAGAAGACCGCATGAGCGTGGTGACCAAAGTCCTGCACCACTTCCGCCCGGCGTCCTGCGTGGCGTTCTGCTTCACCAAGCAGCAAGTGCAGGAAACCGTCGATCACCTGACCGCCAAAGGCATCTCCGCCGTCGGCCTGCACGGTGACCTGGAACAGCGCGATCGCGATCAGGTGCTGGCGATGTTCGCCAACCGCAGCACTTCTGTACTGGTCGCCACCGACGTTGCCGCGCGTGGTCTGGACATCGATGCGCTGGACATGGTGATCAACGTCGAACTGGCCCGCGATTCGGAAATCCACATTCACCGCGTCGGCCGTACCGGTCGTGCGGGCGAGAAAGGCATTGCGATCAGCCTGGTCGCACCGGGCGAAGCGCATCGCGCCCAAGCCATCGAACAATTGCAGAAATCCCCTCTGAACTGGGATCAGGTCGACAACCTCAAGTCCCAGGGCCTCGCCCCGCTGCAGCCGCCGATGACCACCCTGTGCATCGGCGCTGGCCGTAAAGACAAGGTTCGCCCGGGCGACATCCTTGGCGCACTGACCGGCGACGCCGGTATCCCGGGCGCTCAGGTCGGCAAGATCGCGATCTTCGACTTCCAGGCGTATGTGGCCGTTGAACGTACCGTGGCCATGCAGGCCTTGCAGCGTCTGAACGACGGCAAGATCAAGGGCCGTTCGTTGCGCGTGCGCATTTTGTAACCGATCTGCTGCCCGATATTGGTCTTCGGTGAGTTTTGAATTCTTTGTGAGGACACCGTTTTGCGCTCTACCGAAGTCGTGATCATTGGCGCTGGCGCCGCTGGGTTGATGTGTGCACTGACCGCCGCCGGGCGTGGGCGTCAGGTATTGCTGCTCGACCACGCGAACAAGCCCGGCAAGAAAATCCTGATGTCGGGCGGTGGCCGCTGCAATTTCACCAACATGTACACCGAACCAGGCAATTTCCTCTCGCAGAACCCGCACTTCTGCAAATCCGCACTGGCGCGTTATACCCAGTGGGATTTCATCGGTATGGTCGGCAAACACGCCGTGCCGTACCACGAGAAAAAACTCGGCCAGTTGTTCTGCGATAACAAGTCCAGTGACATCCTCGGCATGCTGCTGGACGAGTGCGATCAGGTGGGCGTCGAGTTGCACCTCGACACCTCGATCCAGACCATCGAGAAAGTCGAGAGCGGTTACCTGCTCGACACCACCCTGGGCCAAGTCCAGTGCCAATCGCTGGTGATCGCCACTGGCGGCCTGTCGATCCCGACACTGGGCGCCACCGGTTTCGGTTATCAGGTGGCCAGACAGTTCGGCCATGAACTGCTGCCGACCCGCGCCGGCCTGGTGCCGTTCACCATCACCGATCAGCTCAAGGAACTGTGCACCGAGCTGTCCGGCACGTCGGTGGATTGTCTGGTGAGCTGCAACGATCAGAGCTTTCGCGAGAACATCCTGTTCACTCACCGAGGGCTCAGCGGCCCGGCGATCTTGCAGATCTCGTCGTTCTGGGAATCCGGCGACGTGGTCGAGATCAACCTGCTGCCCGATCACGACGCCGCTGCCTGGCTGCAACAGCAAGTGGCCGAACGCCCGAACAGTGAGTTGAAAACCTTGCTGGGTGAAATCTTCACCAAGAAGATGGCCAATTTGCTGGCGGACAACTGGTTCGTCTCCAAACCGATGAAGCAGTACACCCACGCCGAACTGGCGGAAATCGCCGACAAGCTGGGGAGCTGGAAAGTCGTGCCGGCCGGCACCGAAGGTTATCGCACCGCCGAAGTGACTCTCGGCGGCGTGGATACTCGCGAAGTCTCCTCCAAGACCATGGAATCGCTGAAAAGCCCTGGCCTGTATTTCGTCGGTGAAGTGCTCGACGTCACCGGCCATTTGGGCGGTTTCAATTTCCAGTGGGCCTGGGCCTCGGGTTACGCGGCGGCGCAGTACGTCTGATCCAGCAAAAATCAAAACGGTGGGAGCAAGCTTGCTCGCGAATGCGGTGGATCAGTCGACATTGATGTTGAATGACACACCGCTTTCGGGAGCAAGCCCCCTCCCACAGTTGTTATGTGTAGAGCTCAAAGGAACACTTTTTGCTGTCAGATGTGATCGGCGCCATTGCGTCGACGTCATTACTGGCTCAATTTAGCGGCATCGCCTCGGAAGGCCTTCGCACTTCATGTCCTCGACCTCGTTTCGTCAGTCTTTGCGGCGCCTGTGGGCGCTGGATAAATTCAGCTATAGCGTGCGGGTGTTCATCGCCCTGACCGGCAGCATGGCGCTGTGTTGGTATCAGGATGAAATGGGGCTGCTGATCCCGTTGTTCCTGGGGATCATCGCCAGCGCCCTGGCCGAAACCGACGACAGTTGGCAGGGCCGTCTCAACGCACTCGCCGTGACGCTGGTGTGTTTCAGTGTCGCCGCGCTGTCGGTTGAATTGCTCTTCCCCTACCCCATCGTCTTTGCCGTTGCCCTGGCACTGGCCAGTTTCGGCCTGACCATGCTCGGTGCGCTCGGCGAGCGTTATGGCGCGATTGCCTCGGCGACCTTGATTCTTTCCGTGTACACGATGATCGGCGTTGACCAGCGCGGCGGCGCCGTCATCGATTTCTGGCACGAGCCCATGCTGCTGGTGGCCGGTGCCGCGTGGTACGGCCTGCTGTCGGTGTTGTGGCAGGCGCTGTTCTCCAATCAGCCCGTGCAGCAAAGCCTGGCGCGACTGTTCCGTGAACTGGGCTTTTACCTGAAACTCAAATCCTCGCTGTTCGAGCCGATCCGGCAGATGGACGTCGAAGTACGACGGCTAGAACTGGCACAGCAAAATGGTCGCGTGGTCGCTGCGCTGAACAGCGCCAAGGAAATCATCCTGCACCGCGTCGGCAACGGTCGCCCTGGCTCGAAAGTCAGCCGTTACCTGAAACTGTACTTCCTCGCCCAGGACATCCACGAACGCGCCAGTTCTTCGCACTATCCGTACAACGCGTTGGCCGATGCGTTTTTCCACAGCGACGTGCTGTTCCGCTGTCAGCGCCTGTTGCGCCAGCAAGGCAAGGCCTGCCGGGCATTGGCCGAATCGATCCAGATGCGTCAGCCCTTCGTCTACGACGCCAGTTTCGCTGACGCCCTGAGCGACCTCGATGCCTCCCTCGAACACCTGCGCATCCAGAGCAACCCGGCCTGGCGCGGCCTGCTGCGCTCACTGCGCGCACTGGCTGCCAACCTCGGCACCCTCGACCGATTGCTCAGTGATGCGAGCAACCCCGATGCCTTGGCCGATGCCACCGACAGCAGTTTGCTCGACCGCTCGCCGCGCAATCTGAAAGACGTGTGGGTTCGCCTGCGCACGCAACTGACGCCGACATCCTTGCTGTTCCGCCATGCCCTGCGCCTGCCGCTGGCGTTGAGTATCGGCTACGGCATGGTGCATTTGATTCACCCGTCGCAAGGCTACTGGATCATCCTCACCACGCTGTTCGTCTGCCAGCCCAACTACGGGGCAACACGCCGCAAACTCGGCCAGCGGATCGTCGGCACTGCCATCGGCCTGACCGTAGCGTGGGCGCTGTTCGATCTGTTCCCCAGCCCGTTGGTGCAGTCGTGCTTTGCGATTGCTGCCGGCGTGGTGTTCTTTACCAACCGCACCACCCGCTACACCCTGGCCACCGCCGCGATCACCATCATGGTGCTGTTCTGCTTCAACCAGGTCGGCGACGGTTACGGGCTGTTCCTGCCACGGCTGTTCGATACCTTACTCGGCAGTTTGATCGCGGGGCTGGCGGTTTTCCTGTTCCTGCCGGACTGGCAGGGTCGACGCCTGAACAAAGTGCTGGCCAACACCCTGACCTGCAACAGCATCTACCTGCGCCAGATCATGCAGCAATACGCCGCGGGCAAAAGCGACGACCTGGCTTATCGTCTGGCTCGACGCAACGCGCACAACGCCGATGCAGCGCTGTCGACGACGCTGGCGAACATGCTGATGGAGCCGGGACATTTCCGCAAAGAAGCGGATGTGGGCTTCCGTTTTCTGGTGCTGTCGCACACCCTGCTCAGCTACCTGTCGGGGCTGGGCGCGCACCGGGAAACGCAGTTACCGGCAGATGTGCGCGAACACTTGATCGACGGTGCCGGGGTGAAATTGGCGACGAGCATCGATGAAATCGCTCAAGGGCTGGCGAGCAAGCAGCCGATTGCGATTCAGAGCGATGAAGAAGAAGCGCTGGCCAATGAACTGGAACAGATGCCCGATGAGATTGATGAAGGACAGCGCCTGGTGCAGACGCAACTGGCGTTGATCTGCCGGCAGTTGGGGCCGTTGCGTACCTTGGCGGCGCATTTGATCAAAGACACCAATGAGATTGGCGCTGGCTGACAGGACGCCTTCGCAGCACCACAGAATCCGGGTCAGCCCTCACATCCCATGCTGCCTCAACAACTTGTCATAACTGCCATCCGCCTTCATCGCCGCTATCGCCTTGTCAAACCCCACGACAATCTGCTCATGCTGCGGATTTTTCAGGCTCACCAGAATGTGCAGGCTGTTCTCACTCAACGGCTTGGGTAGAAACTCCACCGAATTGCGCACCTTGGCGGATTCCCGCGCCAGGTAATACTTCGCCACATATTCATCCTCCAGCGTCAACTTGACCCGGTCCGCCGCGAGCATGCGCACGGCCATGGCGAAGTTATGCACAGGGACTTTCTGCAACGCGGTGTCGGCATCAAACGGCGCCGAATAGGCGTAACCGCGCACCACCGCGATCGGATAAGTGTGCAGTTGCTGCAAGTTGCTGTATTCGAGCGGCGTGTCTTTGCGCTTGAGGAAGCGGACGCGGTTGAGCAGGTACTCACCGGAAAACTGCCCAAGCCTGGTGCGTTCGTCGTTATACCAGGCGTTGACCAGCACATCGTAGCGACCCTCACCGACACCCATCAGTGCCCGAGCCCACGGCACTTGCTCGTAATCGCTGGCATACCCGGCCCGGGCCAGCGCGGTGCTGACAATGTCGGTGGCCAGACCGCCGTTGACCAAGGTGTCATCGGTAAAGGGTGGCCAGATATCAAACACCAGCCGCAACTTGTCCGCTACGGCGGTTTGAGCCAGTAAGAGCAACCCGATCAAAGCAAAGGCTCGATGCAGTCGCGGCATGCTTGAAAATCCTTAGCGGGCGAGCAGCCCGGCGCGTTTTCAGTCAAAACCCCAAGGCCCCTTACCGGCAAAACCCAGGCCCTAACATTAGCTCATTGGAGCCATTGCACAGCGCTCCTATGCAGATTACACAAAGATGTCACTGTCGCGAGAAAGGAATAGTGGCATTTTGACCTTTGTCACAGACTCTTACGCCATAAAGACATCTGCGGCCAGTGCGCTTAGTATCGGGCCACACGTTCAAGGAGTCGGACAATGACAATCGAGTGGGTCTGCAAACATCACAACGATCTGGGCAAAGAGCAGTTGTATGCACTGTTGAAGTTGCGAACGGAAGTGTTCGTGGTCGAACAGAAATGTGCGTATCCGGATCTCGACGGGCAGGATCTGGAGGGCGACACCTACCATTTGATGGGCTGGGACAAAGGTCAACTGGTGGCCTACCTGCGCCTGCTGGATCCGGAGTCCCAGGGCGGTGACGTGGTCATCGGCCGGGTAGCGACCTCAGCACAGGCGCGCGGTAAAGGGCTGGGCCACGAGATGATGGAACAGGCGCTGAAACAGGCCGAGCGGCATTGGCCGCAGGTGCCGATCTACCTGTCGGCACAGGCGCATTTGCAGGGGTATTACGGCAAGTACGGGTTTGTCGCAGTGGGTGAGGAATATCTGGAGGATGGCATTGCGCACATCGGGATGCGCCGTTCCTGACAGCCCCTTCGCGAGCCAGCCCGCTCCCACGGTCGGGATGCATTCTCCTGTGGGAGCGGGCTGGCTCGCGAAGGTGTCAGTTCAATCGATACAAGGCTCAGGGATACTCAAGCACAGCCTTGATCTGGCGCAAATTGCGCTCGATCCACCCGCGATCAATCGCCCCCCACTCACGAACCCTATAGCGCCCGGCATGGTTGCGTGCGCCCTCTTCCTGCTCGAACTCACAGACGATGTCCAGATCCGCCAACGCGGCAATTGTGTCCTGCGCCGTGCGCCGGGGCATCCCGGTGATTTCAGTCAACGCCGGCACGCTGGGCGCCAAGCCGCTATCGATCAGATACGCGACGTATAGACGTCGGTAAAAACTGCTTTTGGTTTTGCTGACATCCATCCAAACACTCCCAACGTGACAGATCTTCACTGCATATCCCGCCAGGTCAGGTACACCCGCAGGTCAAACTCGACCTGGTGATACCCCGGCAGCATGTGCTCACACAATTTATAGAACGCCTTGTTGTGATCCGACTCTTTGAAGTGCGCCAGTTCATGCACCACGATCATTTTCAGAAAATCCGGCGCCGCCTCTTTGAACAGCGAGGCGATACGAATCTCTTTCTTGGCCTTGAGCTTGCCGCCCTGCACACGCGAAACCGTGGTGTGCAGGCCGAGGGCGCGATGGGTCAGGTCGAGGCGGTTGTCGAACAGCACTTTGTCGATGGCCGGGGCGTTGCGCAGGTATTGCTGCTTCAAGTCCAGGGCGTAGGTGTAAAGCGCCTTGTCGCTCTGCACATCGTGGCACCCCGAATAGCGTTGATCCAGGTATTCACCCAGACGCCCGTCGGCGATCAGTTGGCGTACCTGATCCTGCAGTGGCGCAGGATAGGCCTGGAGATACTTCAACACAGTCATGGACGAGCGACACGGTTCGAAAAGGTGCGCCAGTGTAGCGAATTCAGCCGGACAACGCGCTCCAGTCAAACGGCTCGGTAAAGCTGGCGGCATCTTCGGCGATCAATGGCCGCGCCACCAAAAAGCCTTGCACGTACTCGCAGCCATGGGCTTGCAGCCATTGGTACTGCTCGATGGTCTCGACCCCTTCGGCGATCACCAGCAACCCGTATTGCTTGCACAACGCGATCACCGTGCTGACCAGCGAGGCATCGCGTTTGGAGTCCGGCAATCGCGCAATCAGGTGGCGATCGAGCTTGAGCGTATCCAGTTCCAGATCGCGCAGGTGCGCCAGCGAGCACGGTCCGGAGCCGAAGTCATCCAGCGCCACCCGCACCCCCAGATTGCGCAGCAAACGCAATTGTTTGCGCGTTTCCTCGGGGTTTTGCATCAATGCCTCTTCGGTGACTTCGACCTCCAGTTGCCGCGGCTGCAGAGCGTGCCGCTCCATGACCTGGCGCAACTCGGTGACCAGATTCGGCAGGCTGAACTGGGTGTTGCTCAAACTCACGCCGAGCACCAGGTCTTCGGCAAACAAGGTTTCCCAGGCTTTGCGCTGACCGGCACCACGATGATAAATCCAGCTGCCGAGGCGACTGATCAGCCGCGCCTCTTCCAGCAACGGCAAAAACAGCCCCGGCGGCACGTCGCCGACACTCGGGTGCTGCCAACGCAACAGCGCCTCAAAACCACGGATCTGACCACTGTCGATCGCCACTTGTGGTTGATAGACCAGATTGAAATCGCGGTTTTCGATGGCGGTACGCACGCTTTCTTCGAGCATCAAACGCGAACGCGCCCGACCGTTCATTTCGTGATCGTAGAAACGATATTGCTGACGCCCGGCACGCTTGGCTTCGTACATGGCGATGTCCGAAGCACGCAGCAGTCCGTCGAGGTTCGACCCGCAATCGGGATAAGTGGCGATGCCGATGCTTGCGCCGAGGGCGATATCCAGACCTTCAATCTGCTGACAGATCGACACCCGTTCGATGAGCTTTTCCGCAATCTTCGCCGCCTGTTCGGGAAACTCAAGATCCAGCAGCGCCGTGAATTCATCCCCACCCATGCGCGCCAGAATATCGAACGGCCGCAGGCAAGCCTTCAATTGCTCGGACACCCAGCGCAGCACACGGTCGCCGACATCGTGCCCGAGTGAGTCGTTGACCCGCTTGAACCCATCAAGATCCAGATACAGCAATACCCAACTGCTGTCATTGCGTTCGCCGCGCAGCAGCAGGTTTTCCACGGTCTGGTAAAAACCACGGCGATTGAGCAGCCCGGTCAGCGGATCGGTGACGGCTTGAAATTCGAGTTGCTGGTGCAAATGGCGCACCACCGACATATCCAGCACCGTCACTACCATGGCGTGTTGCTCGACGGGCAACGCAGCACAAGACAGCGCCACCGGCACCTGCTGGCCCGGCGCCGTGCGTAATAACGCATCGTGCAGCCTCAGCGTTTCACCACGCTGATAGCGGGTGTAAAACTCGGAATCGGCCCACACCGGAATGTGCGGTTTCTGCAGATAGTCGAGAAACTCCTTACCCTCCAGATCCCTTACCGGCGCATTGAGCAACCGTGAAATCGCCGGATTGGCAAAGCGAATCAAACCATCCTCGCCCAGCACCAAAATGCCCTCGGCGGCGTTATCCAGCACCGATGCATTGAAGGCCCGAGCGGATTCCAGATCCCGGCTCAGACGTTGCAAGGCTCGACGATTGCGCTGGTGCTCCAGCAATGCCTGCACCTTGGGCTTGAGGATCTGCGGGTCGAACGGCTTGAACAGATAATCCACCGCGCCACTGGCGTACCCCTTGATCACGGCAGCCTGAGACTGTTCGTTGGCGGTGAGAAAGATAATCGGCGTGAGTTGCGTACGCTGGCTGCCGCGCATCAGTCGCGCGACTTCAAAACCGTCCATGCCTGGCATCTGCACGTCCAGCAGCACCAGATCGACGTCGTGTTCGAGCAGAAGGTTAAGCGCCTCGAAACCGGAGGCGGCGGTCAACACCTGCCAATCCTGACGCTGCAGCAAAGCCCGCATGCTAATCAGATTTTCAGGGTAGTCATCAACGATCAATAGGACTGAGCTGCCTTCACCTGGCTGTGTTTGCGCGCATTCCATGCTGCTTCTCTTGTCAGGACATCAGATCGGTTTCCGCTAAAAACCGTACATATATAGAGGCTTCACTCTAGTCCCGGATCGGCAAAAGCAGAAGCTGTCATCAGGCCATCAGCTAACCAATGATTGTCTAGCCGACTAACGGTCGTCGCTACAGCCCACGCAATCCGGGAAACATGGCATTTCGACAGGATGTTGACGCCAACCATCTGCCAAACGGCCGTTAACAAAAAACGCCTCTGCGCTTATAAAGACCGCCCCCAAAAGGCGCGGACTAGAGCTTCTGGCACGCGCGTTCAGGATCAATCGAGTGGAAGAACCGACATGATCGATCTCGCAACCTGGAACCTCAGCGTTCCAGTCGGCAGCCCGCCGTACACCGTCGAAACCTCAAAACTGGTGAAGGGCTTCAAGGATCAGTACTTCCATTCCGACACCGGCACTCTGTTTTTCTGGTCGCCGGTGACCGGATCAAAAACCGAAAACGCCATCTACCCGCGCACCGAACTGCGCGAAACCTACAGCAATGGCACCTTGCGCAACTGGTACTACCCCGACGCCGACAACCTGCTGCGCGCGACCGTTACGGTCAACAAAGTGCCCAGTTCCGGAAAGATCGTCATCGGCCAGATCCACGCTTACCAAAGCCAGAAACCGCTGGTAAAACTCGAGTACCAGTACAAGACCAAAACCCAAACCGGCAACCTGGTGATCAAGGTGCGCATGCACCCCGATGACGACGAAAGCCGCGTCATCACGCTCGCCACCGGGGTCAAACTGGATCGTGAATTCAACTACCTCATCCACTTGAGCCCCGGCGGCGCACTGGGCGTCAGCGCGGCGGGTTATCAGTGGGATTCGAAAATCAGCGCGACGTGGCGGAACAAGCCGTTGTACTTCAAGGCTGGGGTTTATGTGCAGGACAACACGGGGTATACGAGTGAAGGTGGGCAGGTGACCTTCTCCAAGCTCGATATCGATCACGACAAATAATCCCTCTATAGACACTGTCCCTGTGGCGAGGGAGCTTGCTCCCGGGGCGCGAAGCGGCCCTAAAAAAGCGGGGCCTGCTGCGCAGTCCAGCGGGAGCAAGCGCCCTCGCCACAGGTAATTTGTCACCCGCCAGACCTTTTTAAACGCCGGTGTTTAAAGGCTCTCACCGTTACTTCCGGATGCCTACAACAGCTTGCGTCGTTGCCTACCACTACGCCAGAATCCGCCGGCTTGTGCGCCTGGCGGGCCATCGGTAACTTGATTCGCGTCACTGATTTCCAGTGATCGGGTTTAGTAGCCCGTGGTTACGCGATGCGCATTGGCACCATTCAGTCGGGCATAACCCGCGCTTGATGGTAGCTGTTCGCAGGGCGCCTTCGGGTGCGCCGGTCGCGTCTCCCCGGTCTACTAACCTGCGTTCAGCTGCCACCCTCTTCGTTTAGTAGCGATCCGGTGTCGGCTCCATTTACCGGAGACGAAACATGATCAGATCAACGCCACACCCGCCAGAAACAGATCCCGCATCCCCTTACGAATCCCTCGATTCAAAAAAACTCAACGACGCCGCCGAACGCGCCCTCGACCATTACCTCAAACCGTCCGCCTTCATCATGGCCAGCACGCATAAACCCGAGCCCATGTACTTCGCCAACCCGAAGTACAACACCGAATCCTTGCTGGCCAACGCCAGCGAAACCCTGGGCTCAGCCAGCGAAATGCTCAACAACTTCGCCGCCATGCTCGACACCTCACACCGCAAGACCGCGCTGGGCATCGCGCAGGTCGTCATGCTTGGTGAACTGGCGGTGAATCAGGCGCTGGATCATGTTGAGTTGAAGGAGTAGTTCTGTTCAGCAAAAAAGCAACCCGCCTCACGGCGGGTTTTTCATAACGTGGGTCAAAGCCGAGCGCTTGTTCAACAAACCTTTTAGCTAACGCTGGAACGCTGGCTCCACCTCGATTGTTTGATCATCGAGTTTTTTCAGTTCACATCTGGGTCTAGGTCACATAGCGAATTCATATAAAAAACTGTCAGTTATTACAGGTGACGCACGGCATATACCGTTCTAGATTCAACGAAGCAAAGCAACCTGCACAGGACAACGCGAGCCAGGCAATAACGTCTGGCCCGCCAGTGCTATTAATTCAAGGAAATCCCCATGAGCAGCGAACTGATAAAAAACATCACCGACGCTTCTTTTAAGCTCGATGTTTTAGAATCCGAGTTACCCGTATTGGTCGATTTCTGGGCGCAATGGTGCGCCCCTTGCAAAACGATGGCTCCAATACTGAACGAGATAGCCGAGGCTTACAAAGGCAAGCTGACCGTTGTCAAACTGAACGTCGATGAGAACCCTGAAACGCCGACCATGCTTGGCGTGTGCGGCATCCCAATGATGAAGCTATTCAAGGACGGAAGCGTCGTGGCGAATCAGACTGGCGCCGTGCCCAGACCTCAACTGGAGAGTTTCATAGAGGAGTCTCTCAAACAAAATTAACTCCGTTCGTTGCACTTCTGGTTTTTAAAAGCCCAGAGAAACACCCCATAAAATTCCAATTTCGCCACAATCTCTGTAAACGCCGCCACAAGAAACCCGCCGTCGGTGGGTTTCTTGAATCAGCAGCTAACACTCAGACTTTAGTTATCCTTGGCGTTCAACTCACCTTTCAGATACCGCTGGTACATCGCTTCCAGCGAGATCAGTTTGATCTTCGAAGCATTACCCGCATTACCGAACGCTTCATAACCCGCGATACAGACGTCACGCATCGCTGTGCGGCGGCGCTTACACAAAATCGAAGGGGATGGAGTAATTTAATAAATCCTCCCCCTTTTCCGGTCCTTTTTCTGTCCAGTTTTTCTTTATGGAAGGTCTGAAGTAGTCACCGATGTTTTGATATCCCTTCATTGGGCGCTCAAAAAATCGATGACCTGACAAAAATCAGGCTTTGGCGCTTTTTAATTCATGTCTTTTCCTTGAATCACACCTTTTCTCGGTGCATTTCGCGCATCACGGGCGCACCTCTCCTGCATTCAACAACCGCTTTCGCACCATCCAAAGATTCGACAACGCGAACAACGTCGTCTGCTGAGCGATGTTTTTCGCCAGACCACGAAAGCGCACTTTCGTATACCCAAACTGACGTTTGATCACGCGAAATGGATGCTCAACTTTGGCCCGTACCTGAGCCTTCGCGTATTCGATTTTTCGGCACACCTGAGCGATCAAACCCTCCTTGCCGTGTTTCTTGTACGTGCTGGGCCGGGCGGCAATCGACCAGATCATCTGGCGATCCTGATGCTCAGGACGCTTATCCACACCGGTGTAACCGGCATCGCCGCAGACGTACGTTTCCTCGCCATGCAGCAACTGATCGACCTGGGTCACATCCGCTACATTCGCCGCCGTGCCCACCAGGCTATGTACCAAACCGGATTCGGCGTCGGCGCCGATGTGCGCTTTCATCCCGAAAAAATACTGATTGCCTTTCTTGGTCTGATGCATCTCGGGGTCACGTTTGCCGTCCTTGTTCTTGGTCGAGCTCGGCGCATGAATGATCGTCGCATCGACCACGGTGCCTTGGCGCAACAGCAGGCCGCGGTTACCCAGATAGCCGTTGATGACCTGCAAAATCCCGCCGGCCAATTCGTTTTTTTCAGCAGGCGCCGGAAGTTGAGGATCGTGTTTTCATCGGGAATTCGATCCAGATGCAGCCCGGAAAACTGGCGCAGGATCGTGATCTCGTAAAGTGCTTCTTCCATCGCCGGATCGCTATAGCCGAACCAGTTTTGCATCAGATGCACCCGCAACATCGCCATCAACGGATACGCCGGACGACCACCTTCGCCTTTCGGATAGTGCGGTTCGATCAAGGCAATCAGGCCCTTCCAGGGCACGACCTGATCAATCTCGATCAGGAAGCGCTCGCGGCGGGTCTGCTTACGTTTGCCGGCGTACTCGGCATCGGCGAAGGACATCTGTTTCATCGGAGCTCAACCGTTCGATTCGTGTGAGGCGGGTATTTCAGCAGATCGGGAAGTCTTTTTCAGAGTTTCCCTAAACCTTCGTTCATGGGTAGATGAACGCTTTCACGTCGCAGAAGTTGAACGTTCGCCGAGGTCGAGACCTGCTGAGCGGACAAAAAAAATCCGATGTTACAGATCCGGCATCGGATTTCCAGAAAGTCCAGCGTGAGTTCAAATACTTAAATAAACAGCATTACGCATGGCTGCAGGTTTTCGGTCCTTGCTTTCACTCCGGTTGCTTGGGAAGTGTATAGGGCGCCGGTCCCCTTGAGTTTTTGATTACCTCTGTCGATGACGCTGGTTCCGGCGGAATCGTTACGGGTGCCGGACCTTTCTCTTTCGGTGGTAAATCCTTCTTGCTCATGAGTCAGTCCTCCATTACCAAGTTGAACCCCAAGCCTGTGCGAAAACAATAAAAACGACCACTGTCAAACCTGACAGGTATCAATATCGAATTCGAATTATCCACCGCACGATCCGTTCTATGAAATATAGAATTCAACTCCCGCCTTTAGTAGCGATACGGTGTCAGTTCCGGTCGAATTGAAAGGACCGCGCGCCTGGCCGGCGGATTTTACATATGTGACCCCAAGGTAGCTCTAATTACGCCCATAGAAAGACTATTGTTTATCGCGAAACAACATTAAAACCTGTCAACTCTGACAGGTGACGAAGTACAAGACACCGTTTAACTTCAACTCCGCAACTAGCAAAAACAGGCAAAGCAACAAAACAATTCCCACCATCCACTATTAACCGCACGAAAAGGATTTTTATAATGGGCAAGCTCGTTGGTAACTTCTATGGCGCCTATGGCGGATCCAACATTTATCTGTATGTCACTTACAGTGATGACATCGGTGGAGCAGTAACAGCAACCGCCAGTGTTAGCGGCCCCACGGGCACACTGACAGGACATCAAACCATTGGCGCAACCACCACAACGGTTATGCTGACAGGTACAATCGGAGAAAACGCGGAAAGTTGGACATTTAACACTTCAGATTTCAACACCTTAACTGGAGGCCGTAACTATGCAGGCCCCAACGGCGTCTGGACTTATCAAGGTTTTGGACTTGGGCGAACTTAAGGCTTCCTGCAACTTCAAAGGGGAAATCATTCACCTCTAAAAAACACAAAAAAACCCGCCTCACGGCGGGGTTTTTTTTAAACCAGTCTAACGCTCAGGCTTAGTTAACCTTGGCGTTCAACTCACCTTTCAGATAACGCTGGTACATCGCTTCCAGCGAGATCGGTTTGATCTTCGAAGCATTACCCGCAGTACCGAACGCTTCATAACGAGCGATACACACATCACGCATTGCAGTCACGGTGGCGCCGAAGAATTTACGTGGGTCGAATTCGCTCGGGTTGGTAGCCATCAGGCGACGCATGGCGCCAGTGGACGCCAGGCGCAGGTCGGTGTCGATGTTGACCTTGCGCACGCCGTACTTGATGCCTTCGACGATTTCTTCAACTGGCACGCCGTAGGTTTCTTTGATGTCGCCGCCGTACTGGTTGATGATCGCCAGCCACTCTTGTGGCACCGACGAGGAACCGTGCATCACCAGGTGGGTGTTCGGGATGCGTTTGTGGATTTCCTTGATGCGGTCGATCGCCAGCACATCACCGGTCGGTGGCTTGGTGAACTTGTACGCGCCGTGGCTGGTGCCGATGGCGATGGCCAGGGCATCAACCTGAGTCTTCTTGACGAAGTCAGCGGCTTCTTCCGGGTCGGTCAGCATTTGGCTGTGATCCAGAACGCCTTCGGCGCCGATGCCGTCTTCTTCACCGGCCATGCCGGTTTCCAGCGAACCCAGGCAGCCCAGCTCGCCTTCTACCGAGACGCCGCAGGCGTGCGCCATGGCCACGGTTTGTTGGGTCACGCGGACGTTGTAGTCGTAGTCGGTCGGGGTCTTGCCATCTTCGCCCAGGGAACCGTCCATCATCACTGAGCTGAAGCCCAGTTGGATGGAGCGCTGGCAGACGTCAGGGCTGGTGCCGTGGTCCTGGTGCATGCACACCGGGATGTGCGGGAATTCTTCGATCGCGGCCAGGATCAGGTGACGCAGGAATGGCGCGCCGGCGTATTTACGGGCGCCGGCCGAAGCCTGGACGATCACCGGGGAGTCAGTCTTGTCAGCGGCTTCCATGATGGCGCGCATCTGCTCAAGGTTGTTGACGTTGAAAGCTGGAACGCCATAGCCGAATTCGGCTGCGTGGTCCAACATCTGGCGCATGCTGATAAGTGCCATTGTGTGTGTCTCTCCCGGTTGAGGGTCGTTAATCGTGCCAGCCTGCCGGAGCGGCGGCGGCTATTCAAGTGATTGCAGATCGGGGGTTGAGGCCCGGTCTGGTGATTCGGTAAAGCAAAATCCTGAGAACTACACAGAACCCTGTGGGAGCGAGCCTGCTCGCGAAAGCAATCTTGCAGTCGCTGATGCATTGCCTGTCAGACCGCTTTCGCGAGCAGGTTCGCTCCCACATTAGAACTGTGGTGTGTCAATTACTGCGCTTTACAGCCGCGGCCGATCAGGTCATTGGTGGCGACCCAGTACACCAGGCCTTCCTCTCCCTTGACGTGAAACGCCAGCATGCCGTCGCTGTACAGCGTGCCCGAGGCGCCCGGCTCTTCTTTCAGGCGATAGACCTGATCACCGCCGCCCAAACGGACGTCGACTTCCTTCTTGTCGGCATCGGCGTAGCGCCACAGCACTTTGGCCTGGCTGTCGCAGGTCCAGGTCGTCCAGTTATCCGCCGGGGCGGACGACTGAAACAGGTTCAACTGCGCGCAACCGCCCAACAATGCCAACGCCGCAATGGCGATCAAGCCTTTCATCCGTGTTCCTCGACCGGCAGCGCACGCCGCCAGCCCTGAGTTAAAGAGTCAGACCCGTCAAGGACAACCATGTTCCTTGGCCGGGGTTTGCGTCTCGTATTTCTCCAGACCGTCCGGCCCCGAGCGCTTGTTCAGCACCGGGTTGGTTTCGGCCTGCCAGTCGGCCTGATAACAGCCCTTGTTCAACTCGCTGGGTGCCGGTGTCGCTTCGGCCTTCGGGTTGCTCCCGCAGGCCGCCAGCGTACCGGTCAGCAGCAACAGTGCTAACGACTTGACCATGTGACCACTCCTTTGCCTGGCCAAACGGGCGGCCTCAGGCCTTGGCCCGGGTTTCCAGGACTTCAACGGCCGGCAGCACTTTGCCCTCGACGAATTCGAGGAACGCGCCACCACCGGTGGAAATGTAGGAGATTTGCTCAGCCACGCCATATTTATCGATGGCGGCCAGAGTGTCGCCACCGCCCGCAATGGAGAACGCAGCGCTGTCAGCGATGGCCTGGGCCAGCACTTTGGTGCCGTTGCCGAATTGGTCGAACTCAAACACGCCGACCGGGCCGTTCCACAGAATGGTTTTCGACGATTTCAGCAGTTCGGCGAAGTTCGCGGCGGTCTGTGGGCCGATGTCCAGAATCATGTCGTCGGCAGCGACGTCAGCGATCAGTTTGACGGTCGCCTCAGCGCTTTCAGCGAATTCCTTGGCGCACACAACATCGACCGGCAGCGGCACGCTGACCTTGGCGGCGATGGCGCGAGCGGTGTCCAGCAAGTCCGGCTCGTACAGCGACTTGCCAACCGGGTGACCGGCAGCGGCGAGGAAGGTGTTGGCGATGCCGCCACCGACGATCAGTTGATCGCAGATCTGGCTCAGGCTGTTCAACACGTCGAGCTTGGTCGAGACCTTGGAGCCGGCGACGATGGCCGCCATTGGCTTGGCCGGAGCGCCCAGGGCTTTGCCCAGTGCATCCAGTTCAGCGGCCAGCAACGGGCCAGCGGCGGCGACTTTGGCGAACTTGGCCACGCCGTGGGTCGAGCCCTCGGCGCGGTGCGCGGTGCCGAAGGCGTCCATCACGAACACATCGCACAGGGCGGCGTACTGCTGGGCCAGTTCGTCAGCGTTCTTTTTCTCGCCCTTGTTGAAGCGCACGTTTTCGAACAGCACGATGTCGCCAGCCTTGACGTCAACGCCGCCCAGGTAATCAGCCACCAGCGGCACTTCACGGCCCAGCGCCTTGCTCAGGTAGTCAGCGACTGGCTTGAGGCTGTTCTCGGCGGAGAATTCGCCTTCGGTCGGACGGCCAAGGTGCGAGCACACCATGACGGCGGCACCTTTTTCCAGGGCCAGCTTGATGGTCGGCAGCGAAGCCAGGATACGCGCGTCGCTGGTGACGACACCGTCCTTGACTGGGACGTTGAGGTCTTCGCGGATCAATACGCGCTTACCTTGCAGATCGAGGTCGGACATCTTCAACACGGTCATGGGTCGCACTTCCTACGGTTTTTTTGAAGTTGCTGTTTGCAGATAGTGTTCTGCAACGTCCAGCATTCGGTTGGCAAAACCCCATTCGTTATCGAACCAGGCCAGGATGTTCACAAGCTTTGGGCCTGAGACACGGGTCTGGCTGGCATCGACGATGGCCGAATGTGGGTCATGATTGAAATCACAGCTTGCGTGGGGAAGCTCGGTGTAAGCCAACAGGCCTTTGAGCGGGCCGCTGGTGGCGGCTTCACGCAAGATCCGGTTGACTTCATTGGCGTCGGTCGCGGTGGTGGTCTGCATCGTGATGTCGAGGCAGGAGACGTTGACCGTCGGCACGCGTACGGCTTTGGCCTGAATTCGCCCGGCAAGTTCCGGCAGCAGACGCTCGATACCGCGCGCCAGACCGGTGGACACCGGGATCACCGACTGGAACGCCGAACGGGTGCGGCGCAGGTCTTCGTGGTGATAGGCGTCGATCACTGGCTGATCGTTCATCGCCGAGTGAATGGTGGTGATCGACACGTAATCCAGACCAATGGCCTTGTCCAGCAGACGCAACAGCGGCACGCCGCAGTTGGTGGTGCAGGAGGCATTGGACACCAGCAGTTCGTCGCCGGTCAGGCAATCCTGATTGACGCCGTAGACGATGGTGGCGTCGACATCCGCCTCGCTGGCCATTGGCTGCGAGAACAACACGCGTGGCGCGCCGGCGTCGAGGAAACGCTGGCCGTCTTCACGGGTGTTGTAAGCGCCGGAGCATTCAAGCACCAGATCGACGCCCAGGGACGCCCAATCGATGCCTTCGGGAGTGGCACTGCGCAGGACCTTCACGCAGTCGCCATTAATATGCAGACAATCGCCCTCAACCCGCACTTCGCCGGGAAACCGGCCATGAGTGGAGTCAAAGCGTGTCAGGTATTCAATGCTGGCCATGTCAGCCAGATCGTTGATTGCGACAATTTCAAACCCGGCTTTTTCGCCTCGCTCAAACAACGCACGCAAGACGCAACGACCAATCCGGCCGTAGCCGTTGAGTGCAACTTTGTAAGGACGCGGTTGAGGCATGGGGTTCTCGATTACCGTTTGAATCCGTTATTGCAGTGGCGTCTGAACCACCGCTTTCGCGAGCAAGCCCGCTCCCACATTGGAATGCACTTTCCTGTGGGAGCGGGCTTGTTCGCGAAGGTGTCAGTCCGGACGACGCGACTTCTGGATCAGTCTTCCAGCAGTTCTTCAGCCTGACCCAGGATGTTTTCCAGGGTGAAGCCGAACTCTTCGAACAGTGCTGGCGCAGGCGCCGACTCACCGTAAGTGGTCATGCCGATCACGCGACCTTCCAGCCCCACGTACTTGAACCAGAAGTCGGCGTGAGCCGCTTCGATCGCAATACGCGCGCCAACCTGCAACGGCAGGACGGCTTGCTTGTAGCCAGCATCCTGAGCATCGAACACGCTGGTGCAAGGCATGGAAACCACGCGCACCTTACGGCCCTGCCCGGTCAGTTTGTCGAAGGCTTGAACAGCCAGGCCGACTTCCGAACCGGTCGCAATCAGAATCAGCTCCGGCTCGCCTGCGCAGTCCTTCAGCACGTAGCCACCGCGGCTGATGTCGGCGATCTGGCCAGCATCACGGGTTTGGTGCTGCAGGTTCTGACGCGAGAAAATCAGCGCCGACGGGCCGTCCTTGCGCTCCAGAGCGTTTTTCCAGGCCACAGCCGATTCAACGGCATCGGCTGGACGCCAGGTGTCGAGGTTCGGCGTGGTACGCAGGCTGGTCAGTTGCTCGATCGGCTGGTGCGTCGGGCCGTCTTCGCCCAGACCGATGGAGTCGTGGGTGTAGACGTGGATCACGCGCTGCTTCATCAGAGCGGACATGCGCACGGCATTGCGAGCGTATTCCATGAACATCAGGAAGGTCGCGCCGTAAGGCACCAGGCCGCCGTGCAGGGTGACGCCGTTCATGATGGCGGTCATGCCGAATTCGCGCACACCGTAGTACATGTAGTTGCCGCTGGCATCTTCAGCGCTGACGCCTTTGCAACCTTTCCACAGGGTCAGGTTGGAACCGGCCAGGTCGGCCGAACCGCCAAGCAGTTCCGGCAGCAGCGGGCCGAACGCGTTCAGGGTGTTCTGACTGGCTTTACGGCTGGCGATGGTTTCGCCTTTGGCAGCGACTTCAGCGATATAGGCCGAGGCTTTCTCCGAGAAGTCAGCCGGCAGTTCACCGCTCAGACGACGGATCAGCTCGTTGGCTTCAGCCGGGAACGCGGCGGAGTAGGCAGCGAAACGCTGATCCCACTCGGCTTCAACGGCACGGCCAGCTTCTTTGGCATCCCACTCGGCATAGATGTCGGCCGGGATTTCGAACGGGCCATGGTTCCAGTTCAGTGCCTGGCGGGTCAGAGCGATTTCCGCGTCACCTAGTGGGGCGCCGTGGCAGTCTTCTTTGCCCTGTTTGTTTGGCGAGCCGAAGCCGATGGTGGTCTTGCAGCAGATCAGGGTCGGCTGCGCGCTCTTGCGCGCGGTGTCGATGGCAGTCTTGATCTCTTCCGGGTCGTGACCGTCAACGTTGCGGATCACTTGCCAGTTGTAGGCTTCGAAACGCTTCGGGGTGTCATCGGTGAACCAGCCTTCGACTTCGCCGTCGATGGAGATGCCGTTGTCATCGTAGAAAGCGATCAGCTTGCCCAGACCCAGAGTACCGGCCAGGGAAGCGACTTCATGGGAAATGCCTTCCATCATGCAGCCATCACCCAGGAAAACGTAGGTGTGGTGGTCAACGATGTTGTGGCTCGGACGGTTGAACTGCGCCGCCAGGACTTTTTCTGCCAGCGCGAAACCCACCGCGTTGGCCAGCCCCTGACCCAGCGGGCCGGTGGTGGTTTCAACGCCCGGGGTATAACCGAACTCCGGGTGACCCGGGGTGCGGCTGTGCAGTTGACGGAATTGCTTGAGGTCGTCGATCGACAGGTCGTAACCGGTCAGGTGCAGCAACGAGTAGATCAACATCGAGCCGTGGCCGTTGGACAGCACGAAGCGGTCACGGTCAGCGAACGATGGATTGCTCGGGTTGTGCTTGAGGTAGTCGCGCCAAAGTACTTCGGCGATATCTGCCATACCCATAGGGGCACCGGGATGGCCGCTGTTGGCTTTTTGCACGGCATCCATGCTGAGGGCACGAATGGCGTTGGCACGCTCACGACGGCTAGGCATCGCTGATCTCCTGGGTGTGAATAGATTGAAACGGAAAAAAGGAGGGCATTTTCCCTCACCGGAGCGCCTCGGGGCAATGACAGATAGTCATCCGGAGGCGTTTTTCCCATGGTTAGCGGCCGATTGTGCGGGTGAAACCTTTCCGCTGCTGGTTTGTAGAGTTAACCCGTCAACGAGAAGTGCCATCTATCGTGCAATATCAAAACTTTTTGATATTGCCCTTGCAGTGCTTTGTGCCCATCAATAGACTGCCTGCCCTATGAACTTACACGCGCCTTCCATTCGACATGATGATTGCGACGAGCTGGCAGCCCTGTGCAAGGCCGGCGGCGATCCGCTGCGGCTGAATGTATTGCGCGCGCTGGCCAACGATTCGTTCGGTGTACTGGAACTGGCGCAAATCTTCGGTATCGGTCAGTCGGGCATGAGCCATCACCTTAAAGTGCTGGCCCAGGCCGATCTGGTGGCGACCCGCCGCGAAGGCAACGCGATCTTTTATCGCCGCGCCCTGCCCCACACCGAACTGCTCGGCGGCAAACTGCACGCGGCATTGTTAGAAGAAGTCGACAATCTGACCCTGCCCGCCGATGTTTTGGCGCGCATCGCTCAGGTTCACGGACAACGTGCGGCGGCCAGCCAGGACTTTTTCGCCCGGGTGGCGGAGAAATTCCGCGCCCAGCAAGACTTGATTGCAGGCCTGCCGCAGTACCGCGACAGCGTGCTGGCCCTGCTCGACAAACTGAACTTCAATGGTGCTGCCACGGCCATTGAAGTCGGACCCGGCGATGGTGCTTTTCTGCCGGAACTGGCCAGCCGCTTCAGCACCGTCACCGCGCTGGACAACAGCCCGGCGATGCTCGAACTGGCGCGTCAGGTATGCGTTCGCGAAGAACTGGCTAACGTCAGCCTGCAATTGGCCGATGCATTGAACAGCTCCAGCCTTCAGGCCGATTGCGTAGTGCTGAACATGGTCTTGCACCATTTCGCCGCGCCGGCCGAAGCGCTCAAGCACATGGCCAACCTGCTGCAACCGGGCGGTAGCTTGCTCGTAACAGAGTTATGTAGCCACAACCAGAGTTGGGCCAGGGAGGCCTGCGGTGATCTGTGGTTGGGGTTTGAACAGGATGATTTGGCCCGTTGGGCCACCGCTGCGGGACTCGTTCCCGGGGAAAGCCTCTATATAGGCTTACGTAATGGTTTCCAGATCCAGGTTCGCCACTTTCAGCGACCGGCTGGCGACACTCACCATCGGTAAATTCAGGAAAACATCGAGATGAGCGAATACTCCCTCTTCACCTCCGAGTCCGTGTCTGAAGGACATCCGGACAAAATCGCCGACCAGATTTCCGATGCGGTGCTGGACGCCATTATTGCCCAGGACAAACACGCACGCGTTGCGGTGGAAACCCTGGTCAAGACCGGCGTGGCCATCGTTGCCGGTGAAGTGACCACCAGCGCCTGGGTCGACCTGGAGCAGATCGTTCGTGACGTGATCTGCGACATCGGCTACACCAGTTCCGAAGTCGGCTTCGACGGCGCCACTTGTGGCGTGATGAACATCATCGGCAAGCAATCCCCGGACATCAACCAGGGTGTTGACCGCGCCAAGCCTGAAGATCAGGGCGCCGGCGACCAAGGCCTGATGTTCGGCTACGCCAGCAACGAAACCGACGTTTTGATGCCAGCGCCGATCACCTTCTCGCACCAACTGGTGCAGCGTCAGGCCGAAGCCCGTAAATCGGGTCTGCTGCCTTGGCTGCGTCCAGACGCCAAGTCGCAAGTCACTTGCCGTTACGAAGGCGGCAAGGTTGTCGGTATCGAGGCGGTTGTCCTGTCGACCCAGCACAACCCTGAAGTGTCGTACAAAGACCTGCGCGAAGGCGTAATGGAGCTGATCGTCAAGCACGTACTGCCTGCCGAACTGCTGAGCAAAGACACCCAGTTCCACATCAACCCGACCGGCCAGTTCATCATTGGCGGCCCGGTAGGTGACTGCGGCCTGACCGGTCGCAAGATCATCGTCGACAGCTACGGCGGCATGGCCCGTCACGGCGGCGGCGCGTTCTCCGGCAAAGATCCTTCGAAGGTTGACCGTTCGGCGGCTTACGCTGGCCGTTATGTTGCCAAGAACATCGTCGCTGCCGGCCTGGCCGAGCGTTGCGAGATCCAGGTGTCCTACGCCATTGGTGTGGCTCAGCCGACGTCGATCTCGCTGAACACCTTCGGCACCGGCAAGATCAGCGATGACAAGATCATCAAACTGGTGCGTGAAGTGTTCGACCTGCGTCCATACGCGATCACCACCATGCTGGACCTGCTGCACCCGATGTACCAGGAAACCGCAGCGTACGGCCACTTCGGTCGCACGCCGCAAACCAAGACGGTTGGCGAAGACACCTTCACCACCTTCACCTGGGAAAAAACCGACCGCGCCGACACCCTGCGTTCTGCTGCCGGCCTGTAATTCCCTGGCGGCATGAAAAGCCCCGCACGGTTCGCGCCGTGCGGGGCTTTTTCTTGCCCCAAATGCGAGGCTGAATTCAACCGATACACCTGCACAAGCGGGCTTGCCCGCGAAGACACCCGAACAGGCGACATCAATTCCCGATCAGAAACACCCCGCAAAACACCCCACACACCCAATCTGGAATCCTCGCCTAGCCTTCAAGCATTCCCCTTGAGCAAGGACGCTCACGATGTTTGCCACACTGCGCCTGTTGATGACTTTTCTGCTGACGCTCCACAGTTTCAACGCCCAAGCCGAATGCCCGAACTGGCCACCGGCCCAAGCCCAACGCGAAATCACTACCCTGCAAAACCAGATCGACCAATGGGACGACGCCTATCACCGCCAAGGCCGTTCATTGATTGCCGACGAACTCTACGACCAATCACGCTTGCGACTAAGCGATTGGCGCCAGTGCTTCAACTTGCCATTGACTGCCGCGCCTTTGCGCACAGCCTCTGGCACAGTGGCGCACCCCGTCGCCCATACCGGCCTGGACAAACTTCATAAAGCCGAAGCCGTTGAGGCCTGGCTTCGGGATCGCAAGGATGTCTGGGTACAGCCCAAGGTCGATGGCGTTGCAGTGACGCTGATGTATCGCGGCGGACGTTTGCACCAGGCGATCAGTCGGGGAGACGGCATCAGCGGGCAGGACTGGACCGCATCGGCGCGCAAGATCGGCGCCATTCCCCAACAACTCAAGCAACCGCTGGATTTGCTCGTGCAAGGCGAACTCTATTGGCGACTGAGCGAGCATGTGCAAGCACGCGCCGGCAGCGTCAACGCCCGCGCAATCGTCGCCGGACTGATGGGCCGCAAAGCCCTGAGTTCGGAGCAAGCCGCCGGGATCGGACTGTTCGTCTGGGACTGGCCGCAAGGGCCTTTGGATCTGGCCGAACGAACATCCACCCTGGCGACATTGGGTTTCGCCTCGACCGAGCGATACAGCCATCCCGTCGCCCACCTCGCAGACGCGCAGAAGTGGCGCGATCACTGGTACCGCTCGCCCCTGCCGTTTGCCAGCGATGGCGTCGTTCTGCGCCAAAGCCAGCGGCCGTCCGCCGAGCGCTGGCAGGCGCGTGCACCCTACTGGGCCATCGCCTGGAAGTATCCGTTCGCTCAGGCGTTGGCCGACGTGCGCAAGGTCAACTTCAACATCGGCCGCACCGGGCGCATCACCCCCGTACTCGAACTGACACCCGTCATGCTCGACGACCGGGAGATCAAACGGGTCAGCGCCAGCTCTCTGAAACGCTGGCAGGAACTGGACATTCGCCCCGGCGATCAGGTGGCAATCAGTCTCGCCGGGCTGACGATTCCGCGCCTCGACCGTGTTGTGCTGCGCACGACCGAACGCGCAGACATTTACATCCCCGACTCCAGCGAATTTCACGCACTCAGCTGTTGGCAACCGACAGCGGGCTGCGAAACCCAGTTTCTCGCTCGCCTGACGTGGCTCAGCGGCAAACAGGGGCTGGCCATGTCGCAGGTCGGCCGGGGCACTTGGGAGAAACTTCTGGAAACAGGCCGTCTGAACAACCTGCTGGATTGGTTGACCCTCGACGAGCCAGAGCTTGCTAACATTGCCGGCTTTGGCGAACGCAGCAGCGTGCGCCTGATGGACAGTTTTCGCAGTGCACGGCAACAACCGTTTGCACGATGGCTCAAAGCGCTGGGCTTACCGCCCACCGGCCAGGCACAACTGGCTGACTCATGGCAGGCGCTGGCACAACGCGACACCGCACAATGGCAGGCAGAGCCCGGCATCGGCCCCGGTCGCGCAGCGCAGTTGAGCGCATTCTTCCGCGAACCGCAGGTGCAGGCACTGAGCGAAACCTTACACGCCGCCGGAATCGACGGTTTCTGAACATGCAAACCCGGCGCGCCGGGAACCCAACGGCCACCGAGGCGCTCCAACAGCGCAGTGCCCAACCGACCCGATTGCCCTTGCACATGGAGCTCTTATGAAATTTCTTGCACCGCTTGCCCTGCTCACCCTCTGCGGTGTGATGGCCGCCCCCGTGATGGCCGCTGAAGACGCTCCAGGCCTGACCGGCTGCGCAGCCAAGAAGCAAGGCATCATGAACCAGATCGAGCAGGCCAAGTCGCGCGGCAATGCCGATCAGCAGACAGGGCTGGAAACGGCGCTGCGCGAAGTCACCGAACATTGCACCGACGCCGGCCTGAAGAAAGAGCGCGAAAACAAGGTGCTCGATGCCAAACACGACGTCAGCAAGCGCCAGGCGGATCTGGACAAAGCCATGAAGAAAGGCGATCCCGAGAAGATCAACAAACGCAAAGACAAACTGGCCGAGGCGCGCAAGGCATTGCAGGAAGCGCTGGACGAAATCGATAAATAAGAAGCCGGCAAGCTGCCTGACGTCATCGCGAGCATGCCCGCGATGACGTCAGGCTACAAAGATCAATGATCCCGAAACTTTTTATGGCAAGCGCTGCAGGCATCTTCAACTTTCTGTACCGCAGGCCCCAGGTTACTGGCCTTGTAGGGCTGAACCTGGCTGGCGATCACCAGCTCACCGGTCGCCGCTTCAAGGGTACGGGCCATTTCCTGAAAACGGGCCTGGCTCTGCCAGACATCGTCCTTGGCGCTGGTGTGATCTTCTTCGCGAACTTGCGGGAAATGCTTCCAGGGCTCATGGGACAACGCATCGAGCTTGACGGCACCTTCGGCGAACTTCGGTCCGTCGAACGGAACGCGCCCACGCAACATGCCGCCCAGGTTTTCACTGGTCTTGAGCATTTGTTTGAAGATCGCTTTGCGTTGACCCAGCGGGGAATTCGGATCGACACCGCCGCAGGCGGACAAGGTCAGACAGGCCAGCAATACAACAGAAATTCTTTTAAGAGTCATGGTGGCTTCAGGTCACGGAATTCGGCGGCCAGTATCCTCGCCTCACCGACAAACACCAATAGCCCTATTAAAAATACGGATTGCTTGAGCGCATGGAGCTCTCGGGCAGCCAGCACAGGAATCACTCCATGAACAGCCGTTTAAAAGCCTGGCGTCACCCGCTGATCGCAACGCTTGCGCTGCTGGCAATGCTGGCTGGTTGTACCGGCGGCGACGACGCCAAACCGAAAACCCACGCCTTGGCCACTTACTCCAGCGCAACGTGGGAAGCATTGCCGGCCGTGTCCGACAGCGATCTGGTGGCCGGTTTCGGTTCGTGGCGCAGCGCTTGCACCCGACTCAAGGCAGATCCGGTCTGGGGCGCCACCTGCGCAGCGGCGACCAATGTTTCGCAGAGCGCCAAGGAGATCCGCGCGTTCCTCAAGCAGAACCTCGACGTGTTCGGCTTGCGCGCCGAGAACGACAACCCCAACGGCTTGATCACCGGTTACTACGAACCGGTCTACCCCGGCAGCCTGACGCCAACCGAAACGGCCAATGTGCCGGTGTACGGCGTACCGGAGGACATGATCATCGTCTCCCTCGACAGCATTTATCCTGAGCTCAAGGGCAAGCGTCTGCGCGGTCGCCTCGAAGGCCGGGTGCTCAAGCCGTATGACGATGCCGCAACCATCGAATCCAAAGGTGTGAAAGCACCCGTGGTGGCTTACCTCACCGACCCGATGAATCTGCAATTCCTGCAGATCCAGGGTTCCGGGCGGATACAGACGGCGGACGGCAAACAACTGCGTATCGCCTACGCCGACCAGAACGGTCACCCGTACCGACCAATCGGCCGCTGGCTGGTCGAGCAAGGCGAGTTGAAGAAAGAAGACGTCACCATGGGTGCGATCAGCAACTGGGCCAAGGCCAACCCTTCGCGCATCCCGGAACTGCTGGCCAGCAACCCGAGCTACGTGTTCTTCACGCGCAACCCGGACAGCAATGAAGGCCCGCGCGGGTCGTTGAACGTGCCACTGACGGCCGGTTATAGCGCGGCGGTAGATCGCAAGGTCATTCCGTTGGGCAGCCTGTTGTGGCTGTCGACCACCCGTCCGGACGGCACGGCTTTGGTGCGGCCAGTGGCGGCGCAGGATACCGGCGGCGCGATTGCCGGCGAAGTTCGTGCAGATCTGTTCTGGGGCACTGGCGATGCAGCCGGGCAACTGGCCGGGGACATGAAGCAGCAGGGGCAGATCTGGATGCTCTGGCCCAAAGGTGTCGCGTTGCCACAAGTGCCGCAGGTGGCAGACACAGCCAAAAACAAACCTTAGGTTACTCGCGCTTTCGCGAGCAAGCCCGCTCCCACAGTTGGAATACATCCCCGTGGGTGCGGGCCTGCTCGCGAAGAGCCAGTAGCCACACCCCAGAATCAGATCGACACAAAGAAGAACGAAGCAATCAATCCCATCCCGACAAACCACACCAGCGACCGCAAAATCGCCCAGTCCGCCAGATAGCAGATGATGTAAAGCAGGCGACTGGTGATAAACAGCACCGCCAGCACATTGACCGTCACCAACTGCGCCGTGCCCACCAGATGCGCAACGATCACCGCCGCCGCAAACGCCGGCATCACCTCAAAGCTGTTCATCTGCGCCGCATGCGCCCGCCGGGCTACGCCACCGACGCTGTCGAGAAAATCCCGGGGATCATGATTGTCGCTCAGCCTGAAACCGCCCGAGACCTTGGCCACAATCGTGCACACATACGGCAAAAAGATCGCAATCAACACACACCATAAAGCCACCGTCATAACGCCATCCTTTTTCGAGTGATAGGGTTTGCGGGCGGTCAGAACTTCATGACCAGCATGCCGATCAGCACCAGCCCACAGGCTAAGAGCCGCGGCCGACCGAAAGGTTCTTTCAGATAACGCATGCCGAACAGCACCACCAGGATCACGCTGATCTCGCGCAACGCCGCTGCCTCGGCAATCGAGCCCAATTGCATCGCCCACAGCACCAGAGCGTAGCTGAACAATACGCAGAACCCGACCGCCAGCCCCAACTTCCATTGCTCACGCCAGAACTGTATGAACGCCGAGCGCTTGGCGGCCCACGCCAGCAAGGGAAATGGCCAGGCGCTGAGCAGCGTGACCCAGACCAGGTAATCCAGCGGATGCGACCAGTGCCGCAACGCTTGACCATCGATGTAGGTGTAGCAACCAATGCACAGGCCGATAAGCGCCACCACGGGCAGCATCGACCACGGTAAATGTTTACCGCCGCCGCCCTGCCACAGCAGGCATGCCATCCCGAACGGAATCAGCATGATGCCGAATATCTGCTGAGTGCTGAGTTCCTCACCGGCAAAGATCAGCGTCAGCGCCAGCACCACCAGCGGCGACAAACCACGCATCAGCGGATAGACCAGCCCGAGGTCGCCGACCCGATACGCCTGAATCAGCAGATAGCGATACAGCAGTTCAAAAGCTGCCGAAGCCAGAATCCACGGCCAGATGTCTGCGGGAGGCAAGCTCACAAAGGGCAACGCGACAGCGACAAACAACAGCGCCACGCTGTCCATGCACGCCACCACCAGCAGCCGCTCGGCGCTGAATTTGATCAGGGTATTCCACGCCGCATGCAGCAGCGCCGCTATCAACACCAGAGCCGTCGCCAGCACACCCCACTCCTTTTTTGTGGTTGACCCTGCACCCGTCAGTCAGGTTATGGATGCGTGATATATCAGCAACTGTTTATACCGCAAGCGATCACGCCGCACTCCATTGCACACTGATAAACAGCACCGGCTCCTTTCCCTCCGGGAGAGGGCCGGGGTGAAGGTCTCTTCATCGGATCACACCTCACTGTGTCCCCAGCCTGATTCAGCCCATCCAACCCTTGCACTGAAGAATCGGTGCGCTGTCTTTCCACACCTCATCCCAAGGACCCCGGATGCTCGAGCTCGTAGCCGCTTTCATCTGCCTCACCACCCTGCTCACCTTCGTCAACTTCCGCTTCATCGGCCTGCCGCCGACCATCGGCGTGATGGTGACCGCACTGATGTTTTCCTTGCTGCTACAGGGTCTCAGCGTGCTCGGCTATCCCGGCCTCGAAGAGCGTGTGCAGCAACTGATCGGCCAGATCGACTTCGGCGATTTGCTGATGAACTGGATGCTGTCGTTCCTGCTGTTCGCCGGCGCCTTGCACGTCAATCTGAATGACCTGCGCAGCTATCGCTGGCCTATCGGTCTGTTGGCAACCGTTGGTGTCTTGATCGCTACCACGCTGATCGGCAGCCTTGCCTACTATATTTTCGCGCTGTTCGGCTGGCACGTGAGTTTCCTCTACTGCCTGTTGTTCGGTGCGCTGATTTCGCCCACCGACCCGATCGCGGTGCTCGGTGTATTGCGTACCGCCAATGCCTCAAAACCACTGAAAACCACCATCGTCGGCGAGTCGCTGTTCAACGACGGCACCGCCGTCGTGGTGTTCACCGTGCTGCTGGGCATTGCCCAACTCGGCGAAACCCCGACCGTCAGCGCCACGGCCATGCTGTTCGCTCACGAAGCCATCGGCGGCGTGCTGTTCGGTGGGCTGATCGGTTATCTGGTCTATCTGATGATCAAGAGCATCGAGCAGCACCAGATCGAAGTGATGCTGACCTTGGCACTGGTGATCGGCGGTTCGGCGATGGCCAGTGAGTTGCATGTCTCGGCACCGATTGCGATGGTGGTTGCCGGACTGATCATCGGCAACCTGGGCCGCAACCTGGCGATGAACGACATGACGCGCAAATACCTCGACGGCTTCTGGGAGTTGCTCGATGACATGCTCAACGCCCTGCTGTTCGCGCTGATCGGCATGGAGCTGTTGTTGCTGCCGTTCAACTGGTTGCACGTAGCAGCGGCGAGCTTGCTGGCGGTGGCGATCCTGCTGTCGCGCTTGCTCACCGTGGCCCCAGCGATCCTGCTGTTGCGGCGCTGGCGCACCGTGCCACGCGGTACCATCCGCGTGCTGACGTGGGGCGGGTTGCGCGGCGGGGTCTCGGTGGCTCTGGCGCTGTCGCTGCCACTGGGGCAAGAGCGTGATCTGCTGCTGAGCATCACCTACATCGTGGTGCTGTCATCGATCCTGCTTCAGGGCCTGACCATTGGCCGCGTCGTTCGCGGGGTGACCCGTGCACAGAACGTCAGCGCTGCCGATTCAGCACACTGACAGCTCAATCAGGCACCTTCGCAGAGCACTCGCTCTGCGACGGCCTGCTCAGCATCCCGAGCAGATGCCACAGCGCCCACGTATTAACCAGCAGCTCTCAGCACCGCATCAACCTGCTCGGCAGCGTGTAACAGAATGCTGTCGCCTCTAAAACTTCCAATCATTTGAAGCCCTGCGGGTAACGCCCCGATATCGCGAACCAGAGGGAGGTTAATTTGAGGCAAGCCAAACGCCATCCAGAATTTGCTGAAATCGGAAGGTCCGGTAGCGCCCAGGCCCTTCGGAGCGACGATGCCACAACTTGCCCCCAGGACGGCATCGAAAGGCTCGAATATCGGTTCCAACACCGTGGCCAACGTTGCCAAACGCTTCTTTGCCGCTGACTCTTGCTCCCACGTCGTCAGACTGGCGCGCTCGATCATGGCCAATAATTCTTCACTTAGTTTGTCAGGATGCGCTTGCAGTTCTTTGGCCAATGAACGAGCGCCCTCGCAATCGTTTATCAGCAGATGGTCATCAAATACCGCAGCAAACTCCTCAGGCAGCAACACCTCGCTCACTTGATGTCCCGCCAATCTCAGTTCTTCAACAGCAGCGTCCAGTGATTGCGCCACATCTTCGTCGACCTGATCCCAACGGGCGGTACGACAGAAGCCGAACTTACATAAACGACGATCATTAACACGCCAGGCCAAACCGGGGATCAAGACTTGAGCCATCAGTTCCAGATCACGCACGGAGCGGCCATACCAACCCACCGTATCGAAGCTCGGCGCCAAGGGTTTGACCCCCTCTAGAGAAATCAACCCATACGAAGGTTTGAACGCATACAGTGCGCAATAGGATGCTGGCTTGATCAATGATCCGGCTGTCTGTGAGCCCAATGCGATTGGAAAAAAGCCTGCCGCCATTCCCGCTGCCGAACCGGCACTTGAACTTCCTGGAGTTCTGTCAAGATCATGTGGGTTGCGGGTTGGACCGGTATGCATGTAAGCGAATTCGGTGGTATGGGTCTTGCCCATGATGACGGCTCCGGCCTGGCGCAGAAGCGCGACGACATGAGCGTCACGCGAAGGCCGGTTGTCCTCATAGATGGGGGAGTAAAAACGGGTGGGATGATCCAGGGTGTCAAAGATGTCTTTGACCCCCACGGGCACACCCGCCAGGAGGCCTTTCGCATCGCTGTTTTTTAATTGGCAAGCTTGACTGCGCACCTTGTCCGGGTCGAAGGACACAAACGCATTTATGCTTCGCTCTTGCGATTCGACACATTCAAGAAAGTGCTCGGCGACCGTTTCTGCGCTCACGACACCAGAACGCACCATGTGCGAAATGGCAGTGGCGTCTGCGTTATTAAAAGTTTGCATATCGCTCCTTGGGCTTCCCTTCGAAAAGCACTTGATGGGAGTGCACTACATGGAAACTTCAAGCGGCAAAAACTGACTGCAAGTCAGTGAAGCCTTTTATCTCGATAGGATTTGCGGCGGGATCCAGAAAAAACATGGTTGCTTGCTCACCAGGCTCTCCTGGAAAACGAATGCTGGGGGGCAGAACAAAATTCACTCGGCCTTTGATCAAACGGTCTTTTAAAACAATCCAGTCCGACATCTCGAGTATCACGCCAAGATGGGGCATCGGTACGTCGTGCTCACCTACTTTCCCTGTGTTAGTTACCCTAAAGGGCTCTCCCAAATGCAACGACAATTGATGCCCGAAAAAATTGAAATCGACCCAGGTATCGGTGCTACGACCTTCCTCACATCCCAGCAACTCACCATAGAACTGGCGGGAAAGTTCCAGATCGCTGACGTGAATAGCAACATGAAAAATAGACTGCATAGGTAGCTCCTGAAGGTCGCCGGAAGACGGAAATAACTGGCGAGTTGAAGACTGTGCGATTTATATCAAAAGAGATAGCATGTAATTTTTTCGATATCGAAAGTATTTCTTATGGATACGCGTTACTTGAAGAGCCTCATCGCCGTCGTGGAATCAGGCTCCATAGCACATGCCGCACGCATCGAAGGGTTGACGGCAGCGGCGATCAGCCAGCGAGTGCTCGTGCTCGAACGGCAACTCGGTTTTGAGCTGCTATCTCGCGTCGGGCACGCAGCCAAGCCGAGTCAAGCCTGCCTTGGTTTATTGCCCAGAGCTAAACGCATCGTTCGCGAAATCGAATTACTGGCCGCAGATGCTGACGTGCGGGGGCTTACCGGGCAGTTGAGAATAGGCGCTGTTTCTACTGTTCTCACGGGGCTGCTACCCGGGGCATTGCGAGCACTGACCGAGTTGGCGCCGGGGCTCACGCCGGTCATCGTGCCCGGAACATCGCGGTCGTTGTATCAAGCGCTTCTTTCGGGAGAAGTGGACGCTGCGATCCTCGTCGTTCCGCCGTTTGAGTTGCCTAAAGCCCTGCAGGCGGTATCGCTACGCAAGGAACCTCTGGTGTTTCTGTCGAAGCAAGAGTGCGCCGATAGCATCCCGACCCAACTGATGACCCAACCGTACATCCGCTACGATCCTGATTCATGGGGTGGGCGGCATGCCGAACATTATTTGGCGGACCATGGATTGATACCGACGCCGTTGGTAGATCTGGATGCATTGGAGACCATCGCCATGCTCGTGACTGGAGGTCTTGGCGTGAGCCTCGTGCCTTATTGGTCGGGCTTTGAACAATGGGGCCATAAATGTGCCGTGAGCCGGGTTGGCAATGATCGGTATGACCGAGAGATCGCGCTGATCAGCTATGTTCAGACTGACCGGCCGAACATGATGAGCGCTTTGTGCAAGGCACTTTCAACCGCCTAGCCTGACCGCACTCAATCCTTCTTCGATTTGCCATAAGCGTCGTCAGGGGCGGCGGATTTCACTGGCCGGCTTTCGCTACGGATTTGCGCATGACTGATCAGCGCGAAGATGAAGCTACCGCCAATGATGTTCCCGGCCAGCGTCGGCCCTGCGAACACCATCCAGAAATCACTCCACGGCAACTCGCCGGCAAACACCAGATACGACACTTCTGCCGAACCCACCACGATATGGGTGAAATCGCCGAGCGCCATGAGGTAAGTGATGAGGATGATGATCCAGATCTTCGCGCTCTCCATGGACGGAATCATCCAGACCATGGTGGCGATCATCCAGCCGGATACGATGCCTTTGGCAAACATCTGGCTTGGCTGGTTTTCCATGACCTTGCGACCGATTTCGAGAAAGGCCAGGTCCGTGTTGTTATCGAAAATCGGCAGTTCCAGCATTCCGTAAGCCACCAGAATGGTGCCGCACAAGTTGCCGACCAACACCACTGTCCACAGGCGGATCAGACGAGCAAAGTTGGCCAGGGAGGGTTTGCTCATCACCGGCAACACGGCAGTCAGGGTGTTTTCGGTGAACAGTTGCTGGCGGGCGAGAATGACCGCGAGGAAGCCGGCGCAGTAGCCGAAGCTGGCAATCACCTTGAACGCTTCACCGTCGGGCAGGCGAGAGTTGAGCAAGCCCATGGCCATGAGCGACAACCCCATGGTCAGCCCGGCGGCCAGCGCCGACCACCACAACGCAGCGATGCTGCGCTCCAGTTCATGATCACCTTGGGAGCGAATGATTTCGTGCAGCACCGCCGCACGGGGCGGTTGGCTTTCCTTGACATCGTCTTGCTCTTTGGCCGAGAGGTCAGGGGTCTTGCCGTCTGTAGGGGTTGTCATAGCGTCGGAACCGGTGGGGGCTTTTAGCTACGACCTCCGGCGCTCATGGCTGTTCAGTAGGCGGGAAAATCTTCGCCGCCTGCCACACCGCCCTCGCGGGCAAGCCCGCTCCCACAGGGGCTGCGCTGAAACTGCGGGAGCGTGACTTGCTCGCTGCCGATGTTACGGAGTGACCCGTTCATCGTCCTTGAACTGGTCTTTGACGTACTTGATCTCGGTCCGCCCATGCGGGGCCGGCAAGCCGTCTTCCCCCAGGTTCACAAAGACCATTTTCTCGACGGTGAGAATGCTCTTGCGGCTGATCTTGTTGCGCACTTCGCACGTGAGCGTGATCGAGGTGCGGCCGAACTCGGTGGCGGTGATGCCCAGCTCAATGATGTCGCCCTGACGCGAGGCGCTGACAAAGTTGATTTCGGAGATGTACTTGGTCACCACGCGCTGATTGCCCAACTGGACGATGGCGTAAATCGCCGCTTCTTCGTCGATCCAGCGCAACAGGCTGCCGCCGAACAGCGTGCCGTTGGGGTTGAGGTCTTCGGGTTTTACCCATTTGCGGGTGTGGAAATTCATGTTCACTCCTGAGCGTTTGCCGAAAGATGGGCGCCATCTTGGCAGACTGATCGGTCATGCTCCATGAGCCTTCGACTATGGTCGCCATTGGCGATCTTCATTTGGCCGACAGAAAGCCTTTGGAAGATCAGTCTAGACAGCTATAATCGCCCCCGTTTCAAAACGGTAACGTTCACTTGCTACCGTTTTCCCGCCACCTGTCCGAGGGGCGCTGCAGCAGGTTCAACCTGTCAGGCTCGGATGGGGCGTTGACTGGCTCAGGCCAGACACTAAACGCACAACGGCGCCCATTCGCATACATTACGAATGGAGGCTCTTCATGAGCGCTGTTATCACGCCTGCAGATTTTAACGATTACAAAGTGGCCGACATGTCCCTGGCTGCCTGGGGCCGTCGCGAAACCATCATCGCCGAATCGGAAATGCCAGCCCTGATGGGTCTGCGTCGCAAATACTCCGGCGAACAGCCGTTGAAAGGCGCCAAGATCCTCGGCTGCATCCACATGACCATTCAGACTGCCGTGCTGATCGAAACCCTGGTTGCCCTGGGTGCCGAAGTACGCTGGTCGTCGTGCAACATCTTCTCGACTCAGGATCAGGCCGCTGCCGCTATCGCTGCGGCCGGCATCCCGGTTTTCGCCTGGAAAGGCGAAACTGAAGAAGAGTACGAGTGGTGCCTGGAGCAGACCATCCTGAAGGATGGCCAGCCATGGGACGCCAACATGATCCTCGACGACGGCGGCGACCTGACTCAACTGCTGCACGACAAGTACCCGCAGGTTCTGGATCGCGTTCACGGCGTGACCGAAGAAACCACCACCGGCGTACACCGTCTGCTGGACATGCTGGCCAAGGGCGAGCTGAAAATCCCGGCCATCAACGTCAACGACTCGGTGACCAAGTCCAAGAACGACAACAAGTACGGCTGCCGTCACAGCCTGAACGACGCGATCAAGCGCGGTACCGACCACCTGCTGTCCGGCAAGCAAGCGCTGGTCATCGGTTACGGTGACGTGGGCAAGGGCTCGGCCCAGTCCCTGCGTCAGGAAGGCATGATCGTCAAGGTCTCCGAAGTTGACCCGATCTGCGCCATGCAAGCCTGCATGGACGGTTTCGAACTGGTTTCGCCGTTCATCGACGGTATCAACGACGGCACCGAAGCCAGCATCGACAAAGCGCTGCTGGGCAAGATCGACCTGATCGTGACCACCACCGGTAACGTCAACGTTTGCGACGCCAACATGCTCAAAGCTCTGAAGAAGCGCGCTGTTGTCTGCAACATCGGTCACTTCGACAACGAAATCGACACTGCTTTCATGCGCAAGAACTGGGCATGGGAAGAAGTGAAGCCACAGGTACACAAGATCCACCGTACCGGTTCGGGCGCTTTCGACGCACAGAACGACGACTACCTGATCCTGCTGGCCGAAGGTCGTCTGGTGAACCTGGGCAACGCCACCGGTCACCCGAGCCGCATCATGGACGGTTCGTTCGCCAACCAGGTTCTGGCACAGATCTTCCTGTTCGGCCAGAAGTACGCCGACTTGTCGCCAGCCCAGAAAGCCGAGCGCCTGACCGTTGAAGTCCTGCCGAAGAAACTCGACGAAGAAGTGGCCCTGGAAATGGTTCGCGGCTTCGGTGGCGTGGTCACTCAACTGACCAAGCAACAGGCTGACTACATCGGCGTCACCGTCGAAGGCCCGTTCAAGCCGCACGCTTACCGCTACTGATTGACGCGGCGGCCTGCTCTCCCTGTGGGAGCGGGCTTGCTCGCCAAAGCGGTACATCATTCAACACAGATGTTGCCTGACCCACTGCTTTGGCGAGCAAACCTGCTCCCACATGGGCGGCGCAAGCCTCACAGGCTTCGTGTTTCCAAGGGTATTTCCCATGTCCCAAGACCGTCGCTACAGCTTCGAGTTCTTCCCGACCAAGACCGATGCTGGGCATGAAAAGCTGCTCAACGTTGCCCGTCAGTTGGCAACGTACAATCCCGATTTCTTCTCCTGCACCTATGGCGCTGGTGGTTCGACCCGTGATCGCACCCTCAACACCGTTCTGCAACTGGAAAGCGAAGTCAAAGTACCGGCCGCACCGCACCTGTCGTGCGTCGGCGACAGCAAGGACGACCTGCGCGGCCTGCTGAACGAGTACAAGGTTGCCGGCATCAAGCGCATCGTTGCCCTGCGTGGTGACCTGCCGTCCGGCATGGGCATGACCAGCGGTGAGCTGCGTCACGCCAATGAGCTGGTTGAATTCATTCGTGAAGAAACCGGTGATCATTTCCACATCGAAGTGGCTGCTTACCCGGAGATGCATCCGCAAGCGCGCAACTACGAAGACGATCTCGCCAACTTCGTGCGCAAGGCCCGCGCCGGTGCCGACAGCGCGATCACCCAGTACTTCTTCAACGCCGACAGCTACTTCTACTTCGTCGACCGTTTGCAGGCGCTGGGCGTGGATATTCCGGTGGTTCCAGGGATCATGCCGATCACCAACTACAGCAAACTGGCGCGCTTCTCCGATGCCTGCGGTGCGGAAATTCCGCGCTGGATCCGCAAGCAACTGGAAGCCTACGGCGATGACAGCCAGAGCATTCAGCGCTTCGGCGAACACGTCGTCAGCGAGATGTGCGAACGCCTGTTGCAGGGCGGTGCACCGGGGCTGCACTTCTATTCCATGAACCAGGCCGAACCTAGCCTGGCGATCTGGAATAACCTGAAGTTGCCGCGTTGAAGCAGTTGCAAGCTTCACGCTAAAGCCGCAAAGCAAGATCAAGAGATCGCAGCCTTCGACAGCTCTCAAGAGCTGTCGAAGGCTGCGATCTTTTGCTTTTAAAGGCCCGAAACAGAGCTTGTGCAGGCACTTTCTGGCTCTTTCGTGTTTCTCGTCGTAATCTCAGGCCATGCCTTTGATCACGCAGTTATTCGCAGTGCTGGTTTTTGCTTGCCTGAGCTTCGCCGCTCGAGGCGAGAAGTTGCGTATTGTCACCGAGCCATGGGCGCCGTACGTGTACGAGGAGAACGGCAAGAAACTCGGGCTGGACTTCGAAACCACGGCCATCGTGTTCAAGCGCCTGGGCATTGAAGTCGAATGGCAATTCCTGCCCTGGAAGCGTTGCCTGTCGATGCTGGAAACCGGCCAGGCCGACGGCGCACTGGACATCTTTCACAGCGACGAGCGCGACGCCACCCTGCTCTATCCCAGCGAACCGCTGTCGGACGTCGAGTTCGTGATGTTCTATGCCAACGACCGGCCGCACCCTTTCAGCAAACTCGAACAACTCAAGGGCCTGACCATTGGCACCTCGCCGGGCTACCTCTACAGTCCCGACTTCAGCGAATCAACATTGTTTACCCGTGAGCCGGCCCCCACCCACGAAGCCAACTTCGGCAAGCTGGTACGCGGTCGTATCGACTTGTTGATCACTGATCGCCGCGTCGGCCAGCATTTGCTCGATGAGCTGAATCTGCGCGATCAGATCAGTGAAAATCCTGCCGTTATTAGCCGCCAGAGCCAGTTTCTGGCGGTTCGGCGCAATGCCGGGATGGATTTGCTGGTGCAGCGTTTCGGCGCAGAACTCAAACGGTTCAAGCGAGAACCGGCCTATGCCGTACTCAGCGCACGCTATGGCGCGGCACCTGTCGAGGAGCCGCCGTTGGGCTCTGCTTCGGCCAGCCGCAAAACCGTTGAGCAGCAGGAAAGCAGCGCGCAGTGATTGCTCTGTTATACTCCGGCGTTCCCGCCAGGCTCACGCCCGGACGCCCGGAACCGTAACAGGCCTCTCGACCCGCTACAGCGCAGCTTTCCAGCCCGCGCGAGCGCTCCAGACGTGCCTTCGGAACCGCAGCAGGACCGGACGGGATTGCGTCCTCTTAAACGTCATTCGCGCCAGGCAAGACTCCCATTGGGCCAAGCCCTAACTAAAACAGGATTACTCATGTCCTTTGCTTCCCTCGGTCTCTCCGAGGCTTTAGTCCGCGCCATCAACGATGCGGGCTATACCGAGCCTACTCCGGTGCAACAGCGGGCCATTCCCGCCGTGTTGCAAGGTCGCGACCTGATGGTTGCGGCACAGACAGGTACTGGTAAAACCGGCGGCTTCGCCCTGCCGATCCTGGAGCGCCTGTTCCCCAACGGCCACCCGGACAAATCCCAGCGTCACGGCCCGCGCCAGCCACGTGTATTGGTTCTGACCCCGACCCGCGAACTCGCGGCCCAGGTTCACGAGAGCTTCAAGATCTACGCCCGTGACCTGAAATTCGTCAGCGCCTGCATCTTCGGCGGCGTCGGCATGAACCCGCAGGTTCAAGCCATGTCCCGTGGTGTCGACGTCCTCGTCGCCTGCCCAGGTCGCCTGCTCGATCTCGCCGGCCAAGGCAGCGTCGATCTGTCCCACGTTGAAATCCTCGTCCTCGACGAAGCCGACCGCATGCTCGACATGGGCTTTGTCCACGACGTGAAGAAAGTCCTCGCGCGTCTGCCGGCCAAGCGCCAGAACCTGCTGTTCTCGGCGACGTTCTCCAAAGACATCACCGACCTTGCCGGCAAGCTGCTGCACAACCCGGAACGCATCGAAGTGACACCGCCGAACACCACGGTCGAGCGCATCGAGCAACGCGTGTTCCGCCTGCCGGCCAGTCACAAGCGTGCGTTGTTGGCGCACCTGATCACCGCAGGCGCCTGGGAACAGGTGCTGGTGTTCACCCGCACCAAGCACGGCGCCAACCGTTTGGCAGAATACCTGGACAAGCATGGCCTGCCGGCTGTGGCGATCCACGGTAACAAGAGCCAGAACGCCCGCACCAAAGCCCTGGCCGACTTCAAGGCTGGCGAAGTACGCATCCTGGTGGCCACCGACATCGCCGCTCGCGGTCTGGACATCGACCAGTTGCCACACGTCGTCAACTTCGAACTGCCGAACGTTGATGAAGATTACGTTCACCGTATTGGCCGTACTGGCCGTGCCGGCCGTTCGGGCGAGGCGATCTCGCTGGTTGCTCCGGACGAAGAAAAGCTGCTCAAAAGCATCGAACGCATGACCAAGCAGAAAATCGCCGATGGCGACCTGATGGGCTTCGATTCCAGCACCATCGAGGCCGAGAAGCCTGAAGTACGTGAACGTCCGGACGTGCGCAATCCACGCAACCCTCGCGGCCCACGCGGTGACGGCCCGAATGGCGGCGGTGGCGGCGGCGGTCGTAAAGACAAAGGCAAAGACAAGGGCAAAGACAAGCCCGCCGGCGAACGTGGCGAGCGCCCTGCCCGTCAGCAGAAACCACGCGAAGGCAGTGCGTCCCGCGAACAACGTCCAAGCCAGCCACCACGCGCGGCCGCTGACCGTGCACCGGACGAATTTCTTGACGACGATATCGATAACTTCGGTAACCGCGTTGATTACGTACCCAAGCCAGCCCCTGCCGGCGGCCGTGGCCGTCGTCCAGGCGCGCCGGCTCAGGGCGCAGGTTCGGGCGCACCACGCGGCGGTCAGTCGCAAGGTCGTCAGAACGGCCCGCGCAACAGCAACGGTTCGAGCACCGGTACTCCGCCGGGCAAACGCAACGGCCCGCGCAACGGCGCTCCGCGTGATGGCCAGGGTCGTCGTGACGAATCCTCGTCGTCCTCCTCTCGCAACCGCCGTCCGGCCCGTGACGATCAGCCACGCACCGAACCGGCTGTGCAGAACCCGCGCAGCAATGGCCCGAAGATCATGCACAAGGAATCGAAAGCCGACCGCTTCCCGACGCCTGAGCAACTCGACCAACTGCCAAGCCGCCCGCGTGGCGAAAAACCAGCGTTGCTGACCCGCAACCGCTGAGTTAACGCTGCCATGAAAAATGCCCCGGCTCGAAAGAGACGGGGCATTTTTTATGCTGCGCCTACATTCTCCTGTGGGAACCGCGGCGTTTTTCAAGGTTGTTGTCGCGTCGCCGTCTAACTATGCCGCTCTTTTCTCGGTCTGCTGCTGCCGATCCGGGTTCAACATCACAGTGCCCATCGGCTCCCAGTTTCTTGTCTGGCCAGACC
>NZ_CAXAPN010000029.1:0-96555 GCF_963971015.1 Pseudomonas sp. RA_15y_Pfl2_54 | reverse complement strand
CATCCCGAACTCAGCAGTGAAACGATGCATCGCCGATGGTAGTGTGGGGTTTCCCCATGTGAGAGTAGGTCATCGTCAAGATTAAATTCCGAAACCCCAATTGCGAAAGCAGTTGGGGTTTTGTTTTGCCCGCAGGAAAGTTCTTACAGCCCGTAGGGCCTTCTTCCGGCTGTCACAACCTGCCGACAGTGCTAAGGTTCTGCCCTGGCTTTTGTTCTTTCCCAAGGAAGCTTTTATGCCGGACGCCCAGTCCCTCAACGCTGCATTCATGGTGGTTCAGAGCAATAGCCTGGATGAACTGCGCAGCCTGGTGGTCAGCATAATGCGGCGCTATCCACTGGCCCCCCTGGAAAACGAAATTGCTCTGGTTCAGAGCAACGGTATTGCCCAGTGGCTCAAATTGGCCTTGGCCGAAGATCCTGAAGACGATGACCTCGGCGGCTGCGGTATCGCCGCCGCGATTGATGTGCAATTGCCTGGCAGTTTCATGTGGCAGCTCTATCGCATGGTCTTGGGCCGAGATGAAATTCCAGCCAAATCCCTGCTTGATAAAGCTCCGCTGACCTGGCGGCTCATGCGCCTGCTACCTCAGGTCATCGACCGTCCGCATTTCGAACCACTGCAACGCTTTCTCACTCACGACACCGACTTGCGCAAGCGCTATCAGTTATCCGAGCGTCTGGCGGATCTCTTTGACCAGTACCAGGTATATAGAGCCGACTGGCTGGAGGATTGGGCTGAGGGACGGCATCAATTGCGCAACGTCAGAGGCGAAGTAAAACCACTGCCGCCTACCAGTTGCTGGCAAGCCGAGTTGTGGCGTGCGTTGCTGGATGACGTTGGAGAGTTGGGCATGGCTCAAAGTCGTGCCGGTGTTCATCAGCGATTTATCGAACGCATCAATACGATTGAAGAAGCCCCAAAAGGGATTCCTTCGCGAGTGATCGTTTTCGGGATTTCTTCCTTGCCAGCCCAAGTGCTTGAAGCACTGGCCGGGCTCGCACGTTTCAGTCAGGTTCTGCTGTGTGTACACAACCCATGTCGTCATCACTGGGCCGATATCGTCGCTGATAAGGACTTACTGCGTCATCAATACAAGCGCCAGTCCCGCAGGAGCGGTATGCCGGTGATCCTGGATCAGGAAACACTGCACCAACACGCCCACCCGCTTCTCGCAGCATGGGGCAAGCAAGGTCGTGACTACATCAACTTGCTCGACAGCTATGACGATCCGAATAGCTATCGCGCAGCTTTCCGCGACGGACGTATCGATCTGTTCAGTGAGACCCGGCCACAGAATCTGCTTAATCAACTACAGGACGACATCCTGGAACTGCGGCCACTCAATGAGACACGCGAGCACTGGCCTCCTGTTGAGCTGAACGAAGATCAGTCGATCCGTTTTCACATTGCCCACAGCGCCCAACGCGAAGTTGAAATCCTCCATGACCAGCTGTTGGCACGCTTCAGTGCCAACCCGGATTTACGGCCGCGCGATGTAATTGTGATGGTGCCGGACATCGACAGCTATGCCCCGCATATCCGTGCAGTGTTTGGTCAGCTTGATCGACATGACCCACGTTGCATCCCATTTACCCTGGCGGATCAGGGCCAGCGTGGTCGGGATCCATTGCTGATCGCCGTCGAGCATCTACTTAAACTGCCTGACAGCCGCTTTCCGGTGAGCGAAATTCTCGACCTGCTTGACGTTCCAGCATTACGTGCGCGTTTCGGTATGGAGGAGCGCGATTTACCGACGCTGCATCGCTGGATCGAAGGCGCCGGCGTGCGCTGGGGAATGAACGCTGAACAACGTGCCGGTCTAGGCTTGCCGGACGAACTGGAGCAGAACAGCTGGCATTTTGGCTTGCGCCGAATGTTGCTGGGCTATGCCGTTGGCAGCGCCAATGCCTGTGCGGGTATCGAACCCTACGACGAAATCGGCGGATTGGATGCTGCACTGATCGGGCCATTGGTTGCCTTGCTCGATGCACTGGAACTCGCTCATCAGGAACTCACGCAACCGGCTCAACCCAACGTGTGGGGTCATCGCTTGCAGGCGCTGATGCAGTTGTTCTTCAAGGCCAGCAACGAGCACGATGACTACCTGCTCACCCAGTTGGAAGAGCTTCGTGAAACCTGGCTGGAGACCTGCGAGGCTGTGGGCCTGAAAGATGAATTGCCGCTGACCGTGGTTCGCGAGGCCTGGCTCGCTGGACTGGATCAGGGCAGACTGTCCCAACGCTTTCTCGCCGGTGCAGTAAATTTTTGTACGTTGATGCCCATGCGTGCCATTCCCTTCAAACTCGTCTGTTTGCTGGGGATGAACGACGGCGATTACCCCCGCGCGCAACCGCCGCTCGATTTCGATCTTATGGGCAGCGATTACCGTCCGGGAGATCGTTCCCGGCGAGAGGATGATCGCTATCTTTTGCTCGAGGCGCTGCTGTCTGCCCGTCATCAGCTCTACATCAGTTGGGTCGGCCGCAGCATTCGTGACAACAGTGAGCGGCCGGCTTCGGTGCTGATCGGCCAGTTGCGCGATCACCTTGCCAGCGGTTGGCGATTAGTCGACGAACGTCAGGATTTATTGCACGCCATGACCGAGGAGCATCCGCTGCAACCGTTCAGTGCGCGCTATTTTCATGAGGGCGATCAACTGTTCAGCTATGCCAGCGAATGGCAGGTATTGCATCAACATCAGGCGCCCCAAAACGAGGTGGAGTTGCTCGCTCCGTTTGTTCAAGAAGAGCCGCTGAGCCTTACCCTGCTGCAGGACTTCTTGCGTAACCCCGTCCGACACTTTTTCACCCAGCGCCTCAAGGTGTATTTCGAAGCCGCCGAAGCGCCGCTCGCCGACGAAGAGCCTTTTGTCCTGGACGCTTTGCAGCGATATACACTCAGCGACAGCTTGCTCGAAGCTGCGCTCAGACAGCCGGATAATGTCGAGCAGGCGCTCGCGGTTCAAGCCCTGCGTTTGCAAAACAGCGGACTTCTACCCATGGCCGGTTTTGGTGAATGTCTGCAACGTGAGTTGATCGAGCCGTTACCCGATCTGTTGCAGCGCTATCAACAGTTACTGACGTTATGGCCGACACCGTTGACCAGTGCCATCCCGATCTCTATGGAGCTGCAGGGCTTACGCCTTGAAGGTTGGCTTTCGGGCTTGCATCAACGTGCCGACGGTGGCGTGTTGTCAGTCACGACCATCCCCAACAGCATCGGCTCGATCAAGAATCGCAAATGGCATCGACTGACCAAGCCTTGGGTTAATCACTTGGTCGCCTGCGCCAGCGGACTTCCGATGGCCACGGCGTTGGTGGCCAGCGATGACACCTTGCTGCTCGAACCGATGGAGCCAGACAGAGCTGTTCGTTTCCTTGGGGATCTTCTTCTCGCCTGGCAGGCTGGAATGCGGCAACCACTGCCGATCGCGGTAAAGACCGCATTCGCCTGGTTATCACAGACTGATCCGCTCAAGGCTGAAGCCGCGGCGCGTAAAGCCTATGAGGGTGATGGCCAAACCAGTGAGGGCGAGCGCCGCGAAAGCCCGGCGCTGTCACGGCAATATGCCGACTTTGAGGCCTTACTCGCAGACGAGACGTTCTCCGGTTGGTGCGATACCTTGTATCGTCCTTTGCTTGAAGCGCCCTGGCGTTCGTTGTCCAGCGAAGGAGCTCGGTCATGAGCAAGAAAATACCGCTGGCTCTGGCATTCCCATTACGTGGTAGCCAGTTGATCGAAGCCAGTGCCGGCACCGGTAAAACCTTCACTATTTCTGCGCTGTATCTGCGTCTGATTCTGGGCCATGGCGGCGAATCGAATGGTTTTGCCCGAGAACTGTTGCCACCGCAGATTCTTGTGGTGACGTTCACCGATGCTGCCACGAAAGAGTTGCGCGAGCGAATTCGCACTCGCCTTGCCGAGGCCGCGCGCTTCTTCAGAGACGAGATACCCGCTCCTGACGGATTGATCGCGCAGCTGCGCGAACAATTCGAATCTCAGCAATGGCCCGGTTGCGCCAACCGTCTCGATATCGCCGCGCAATGGATGGACGAAGCGGCGGTTTCCACCATTCACAGTTGGTGTCAGCGCATGTTGCGCGAGCACGCTTTCGACAGCGGCAGCCTGTTCACTCAGTCGCTGGAGACTGATCACAGCGATTTGCTCGGGGAAGTGCTGCGCGATTACTGGCGACTGTTCTGTTATCCGATGCAGGGCGATGCCTTGAATTGGGTTCGCAGCAATTGGGGCGGGCCTGCTGCGTTGTTGCCTCGGGTGCGTGGCCTGTTCGCCAGTGAACGCGACAGCGACGAAGGCAAGCCCCCGGCGGAGCTGATCGACGAGTGTCTGCAAGAGCGCCGTGCAGCGCTGATCGAACTGAAAATGCCTTGGCGTCAGTGGGCCGACGAGTTACTCGCCATCTGTCATCAGGGCGTCGCGAGCAAAACCGTCGACGGTCGCAAGATGCAGGCGCGCTACTTTGAACCGTGGTTCGAGAAGCTCAAAGCCTGGGCCGAGGACGAGTGCCTCGAGCAGCTCGACATCGGCACCGGATTCACTCGACTGACGCCCGACGGTATGGCTGAGGCCTGGAAAGGCCAGGTCCCACGTCATCCCGGGCTGGATGCCATGTCGAGCCTCAAATCGAGTCTCGATGCTTTGCCGACCCCCGACGCCGCCGTTCTGCAACATGCCGCCAAATGGGTAGGTGCGCGTTTTGAGGAAGAGAAGCGTCGCCGCGCCGAAATGGGCTTTGACGACATGCTATTGCGCCTGGATGCAGCCCTGCAATCTGACGGGGGCGAGCGCCTCGCGACGTTGATCCGCGAACAGTTCCCGGTCGCGTTGATCGACGAATTCCAGGACACCGATCCGGTGCAGTACCGAATCTTCGAGAGCATTTACCGCATCGAAGAAAACAATCCGGATACCGGTCTGTTTCTGATCGGCGACCCGAAGCAGGCGATCTACGCGTTCCGCGGTGCGGACATCTACACCTATCTGCGCGCCCGGCAAGCCACGACAGGCCGACTGCATACATTGGGCACCAACTTCCGTTCAAGCCATGGCATGGTGGACGCGGTCAACCACATATTCGAACGCGCCGAATCCCGAGAGCAGGGACGCGGCGCGTTTTTGTTCCGGGAGAAAAACGGTGAGAACCCGGTGCCGTTTCAACCTGTCGACGCGCAGGGCCGTAAAGAAACACTGCAGATTGCCGGGCAAGACGTTGCGGCGCTGAATGTCTGGCTATTGTCTTCCGATCAGCCCCTTTCTGGCGTGGTCTATCGTCAGCAGTTGGCATCGGCATGTGCCAGTGAAATCACCGCGTTGCTCAATGGGGGGCAAGCAGGTGTTGCTGGATTCGTACAAGAGGGTAAAGACTTCAGAGGTCTGCGCCCTTCTGACATCGCGATCCTGGTGCGTGACGGTAAAGAGGCCCAGGCTGTGCGCGGCGAACTCGCTGCCCGTGGCGTGCGCAGCGTGTATTTGTCGGACAAGGATTCGGTATTCGCCGCGCAAGAAGCTCACGACCTGCTGTCCTGGCTTAAGGCTTGCGCCGAACCGGATGTCGAGCGCTCGCTCAAGGCTGCGCTGGCCTGCATCACCCTGAACCTGCCATTGGCGGAGCTGGAGCGTCTGAATCAGGACGAACTGGTGTGGGAAGCTCGCGTCATGCAGTTCCGTGGCTACCGTGAGCTGTGGCGCAAACAAGGCGTCCTGCCGATGTTGCGACGCCTGCTGCACGATTTTCATTTGCCGCAAACCCTGATGACCCGCAGTGACGGTGAGCGCGTGCTGACCAACCTTCTGCACCTGTCCGAGCTGATGCAGCAAGCCGCTGCGGAGCTGGATGGTGAGCAAGCGTTGATCCGCCACTTGGCCGAGCTTCTGGCGTTGTCCGGTCAGGCCGGTGAAGAGCAGATTCTGCGTTTGGAAAGTGATGAGCAACTGGTCAAAGTCGTGACCATTCACAAGTCCAAAGGCCTTGAGTATCCCTTGGTATTTCTGCCCTTCATCTGTTCGGCCAAACCAGTGGATGGCAGCCGGTTGCCGCTGCATTACCACGATGCATCGGGCAAGGCTCAAGTGAGTCTGAGGCCGACGGCCGAATTGATTGCGCAAGCGGACGACGAACGTCTGGCCGAGGATCTGCGCTTGCTCTACGTGGCCCTGACCCGTGCGCAGCATGCTTGTTGGCTGGGAGTGACGGATCTCAAACGCGGCAATAACAACAGCTCGGTGCTGCACCTTTCGGCGCTGGGTTACTTGCTGGGTGGCGGAGCATCTCTGGGGGAGTCCAGTGCGCTGAATCGCTGGCTGCAAGACCTGCAACGCGACTGCCCGGCAATCAGCACGGGTGAAATGCCCCAGGCCGCCGACGAGCATTACCTGCCTCCACGCAATGACGCTGTGCTCTGTGCCACGCTATCGCCCAAGCGCAAGGCCAGTGAAAACTGGTGGATTGCGTCCTACAGTGCATTGCGCATCAGCGATATTTTGAGTGTGGGCAGTGATGAAGCGCCTGACAGTCCTCAAGCACAAAAGTTGTTCGATGATGAACGCCTTGATCCCGATGCTCCGCGAGACATCATTGCCGGCGGTGCGGATATTCATCGTTTCCCTCGTGGTCCCAACCCGGGAACGTTCCTTCACGGTCTGCTGGAGTGGGCAGGTGAAGACAGTTTTGCCGTTTCTCGCGAGGCGCTGGAGGATGCGATTGCCCGTCGCTGCAACCTTCGTGGATGGGAAGGCTGGATCACCACCCTGAGTGACTGGCTGCAACATCTGCTCAAATCCCCGTTGCCAATCGCTGACGGGCAGCCCCCCGTCATTCTTGAGCAATTGAAGCAGTACCGCGTCGAGATGGAGTTCTGGTTCGCCAGCCATAAAGTCGACGTAGTCAAACTCGACGAACTGGTGCGTCAGTACACCCACAATGGCGTGGCACGGGTGGCGGCAGAGCCGGTGCAGCTCAATGGCATGTTCAAAGGATTCATCGACCTGACCTTTGAACACGATGGTCGTTATTACGTGGCCGACTACAAATCCAACTGGCTGGGCGTTGATGAACTGGCCTACACCGCGCAGGCCATGGAGCAGTCGATCCTCGACAACCGCTACGACCTGCAATACGTGTTGTACCTGTTGGCGTTACATCGTCAGCTCAAGGCTCGCTTGCCAGATTACGATTACGACCGGCATCTCGGCGGTGCGCTGTATCTGTTTCTGCGCGGGACTCGCGCAGACAGTCGCGGTGTATATTTTGCCCGTCCGCCCCGTGAATTGATTGAGCGCCTCGACCGGATGTTCCAAGGCAAACCCGAACCCAAGGCCGAGCCCGCATGGGAACAGGGAGTCCTGCTATGAGTCGCACCTTCGACGATCTGCTGCCGACCCCGTTGACAGCCGACAGCCTGTCCTCGCTCTCGCCTCTGACCCGTGCTGAAGACTTGCTGTTGCTGCTCAATCGTTGGGTTGAGCGAGGTTGGTTGCGTGCGCTCGACAAGGCGTTCGTGGCATTTCTTCACGAGCTTGAGCCGGATACCGATCCACTGGTATTGCTCGCTGCGGCACTGACCAGCCATCAGCTCGGGCATGGCCATGTGTGTCTGGATTTGTTTGAAACCCTTAAAGCCCCGGATTTTGCCCTGTCGCTCCCGCCCGAAGGCGATGTGCAAGGGGGTGTGCTGTTATTGCCCTCGCAACTGCTTGAAACGCTCGATGGCGCCCATTGGTGCAAGGTTCTGGCGGGCAGTCCCTTGGTCGCCCTGGCGGCGGATAGCCGTGATGCGGCGCAGCAGCGGCCGTTGGTCTTGTCATCAAAGCGGTTGTACCTGCGACGCTATTGGGCTTACGAGCGCCGTATCGATTCGGCGCTACGCCAACGTCTCGCCCAAGTTGAGGCGACGCCGGGTGATCTGCCGCAGCGACTGGATGAACTGTTCGGCTCAGCCAAGCCTGGCGAGGTGGTCGACTGGCAGAAACTCGCCTGTGCTCTTGCCACGCGGGGTGCCTTCAGCATTATCACGGGCGGTCCCGGCACCGGTAAAACCACCACCGTGGTGCGTTTGCTCGCGCTGCTTCAGGCGCCGGCGGTCGAGGCAGGCCTACCACTGCGCATTCGTCTGGCAGCACCGACTGGCAAAGCGGCTGCGCGGTTGACCGAGTCGATCAGTCAGCAAGTGCAAACGCTGACAGTCGCCGAAAACGTGCGGGCCAAGATCCCCTGCGACGTCACCACGGTGCATCGCTTGCTTGGCAGCCGTCCCGGCACCCGGCACTTCCGGCACCATGCCGGTAACCGCTTGCCATTGGATGTGCTGGTGGTCGACGAAGCGTCGATGATTGATCTGGAAATGATGGCCAATCTGCTCGACGCGTTACCGCCGCATGCGCGTTTGGTGTTACTGGGCGACAAGGATCAACTGGCCTCCGTGGAGGCCGGTGCGGTGCTGGGGGATCTGTGCCGTGATGCTGAAGACGGTTGGTACAGCCCGCAGACCCGGCAATGGCTGGAGTCGGTCAGCGGTGAATCCCTGGCGGCCGGCGGTTTGCATGAAGACGTCGACGGTTCCCATCCATTGGCCCAGCAAGTGGTCATGTTGCGTCACTCGCGGCGCTTCGGCGAGGGCAGCGGCATCGGCCAGCTCGCGCGACGGGTCAATCAGCAGTTACCGGAGGAGGCGCGGCAGTTGCTGGCGACGGGGCACTATGACGATGTGTTTTCGTTGCTGCTCAAGGGCGAGCACGATCACAAACTGGAGCGCCTGCTGCTCGAAGGCCATGGCGATGGCCCGCAAGGTTATCGACATTATCTGAGTGTGCTGCGCAATCAGCGTCCACCACTGGGCAGGCCGCTCGAGCATCCGGACTGGATCAGTTGGGCCCGTGAAGTCTTACAAGCGTTCGACACCTTTCAGTTGTTGTGCGCGGTGCGCAAAGGGCCATGGGGTGTTGAAGGCCTCAACCAACGCATCACCGCCGCGCTGCTCAAGGCACGTCTGATCGAGAACGACCAGCAATGGTACGAAGGCCGCCCGGTACTGATGACCCGTAACGACTACGGTCTTGGTTTGATGAACGGTGACATTGGCATCGCCCTCAAACTGCCGGAACGCGAAGGGCCTGACGCTGGAAAGCCGGTATTGCGCGTAGCCTTCCCGCGTAATGACGGTCAGGGCGGGGTACGTTTCGTGTTGCCGAGTCGGCTCAATGACGTCGAAACCGTTTACGCCATGACCGTGCACAAATCCCAGGGCTCGGAGTTCGCCCACACGGCGCTGATTCTGCCGGATGCCTTGAATCCCGTGTTGACCAAGGAATTGATCTACACCGGTATTACCCGGGCCAAGCACTGGTTCACACTGATCGAACCGCGCACCGGTGTATTTGAAGAGGCGGTACAGCGCAAGGTCAAGCGTCTGAGCGGGCTCATGCTGGAACTGGAGGAGGGTGCCGAGCCTCTTTGAAGGTAAACGCAAAGATTTTCGGTAATTTCTGACCAGTCAGTCAGGGGTCGCTGTTTCGCTGGTGATTCACCGCTGTGCTATCGTTGCGGCATCATTTCGTTACGATCGAAGAGAATACCTGCATGAAGGTGGCTTTCTGGGCGACAGAGCGCGTGGTTCGCTGCAAGCACGTAGTGCTTGTCGGTCTGCTCTGGTTGTTGGCGGGTGTGGCTGTCGCGCAACCGCAAACGCCGACGGGCATGGCTGAGCAGCGTGCCCGTTCTGTCACCAAGGTCGTTCTTGGCATCCTCAGCTACGCACGCTGGCCAGTGGAACCTGCGCAGTTGCACCTGTGCATCGTCGGCCCCACCGAATACACCGATGACCTGGTCAAAGGCACCACTCAAGCCACCGGCAGGCCGGTCATTGTGCGTCGCCTGCTGGCCGACAACCCAGCCATCGTCAGCGAATGCGATGCGGTGTACATCGGCAAACTGACCGCAGATGAACGCAGTCGCCTGTTCACTTCACTGATTGGCCATCCGGTGTTGAGCATCAGCGAAGGCGACGATCAGTGCACGGTCGGCAGCCTGTTCTGCCTGCGGGTGGGCGACGATCAGGTGGCCTTCGAAGTCAATCTCGACTCCGTTGCGCGTAGCGGCGTGCGCATTCATCCAAGCGTGTTGCAACTGTCCCGTCGTAAACCGGCGGCGCCATGAAACGGTTCAGTTCCAAAGTTCGTCCCACTCTGGGCTCGGTCATCGGTCGCGGGCATTTGATTGTGGCGCTGGTGGCTGTGGCAATGGCCAGTGTTTCGCTGACCCTGCTGGGCGTTCTGGCGCTGCGGGTCTATGCGGATCACAACTTGCACCTGATTGCGCGCTCGATCAGTTACACCGTCGAAGCGGCGGTGGTGTTTAACGACAAGGCTGCGGCCACCGAAGCGTTGGCATTGATTGCCTCCACCGAGGAGGTCGCCGATGCCCAGGTGCTCGATGCTCAAGGCCAACTGATAGCGCGCTGGCAGCGACCGGAGAACGGCTTGATCTCCGAACTGGAAATGCAGACCGCCCGCGCCATCCTGGAGAAACCGATCAGCCTGCCGATCCTCCATCAGGATCGTGAAATTGGACGCATCCTGCTCACGGGGCATGGCGGCAGTCTGATGCGCTTTCTGCTGAGCGGTCTGGCGGGGATCCTTCTCTGTACCGCGATCAGTGCCTGGGTGGCGCTCTATCTGGCGCGTCGGCAGTTGCGTGGCATTATCGGCCCGCTGCACAGCCTCGCTACGGTGGCCCACGCCGCCCGCAGTGAGCGAGCACTGGACCGTCGCGTGCCGCCGGCGCAGATCGCCGAGCTCGACAACCTCGGCAACGACTTCAATGCCTTGCTCGACGAGCTCGAATCCTGGCAAAGCCATCTGCAAAGCGAAAACGAAACCCTTGCCCACCAAGCCAGCCACGACAGCCTGACCGGGTTGCCTAACCGGGCATTTTTCGAGGGCCGCTTGATCCGTGCCCTGCGCACCGCCAGCAAGCTCAACGAGCGGGTGGCGGTGTTGTTTCTTGACAGTGATCGCTTCAAAGGGATCAACGACAATTTCGGCCATGCCGCCGGCGACGCGGTGTTGGTGGCCATCGCCAATCGTGTCCGTGCGCAATTGCGTGAGGAGGATCTGGTGGCGCGACTGGGCGGTGATGAGTTCGCCGTGTTGCTCACGCCGCTGCACAAAGTCGAAGATGCCGAGCGCATTGGCGACAAGATTCTCACCAGCATGGACATGCCCATCGCGCTGCCCGGCGACAGCAGTGTCGTGACTTCGCTCAGCATCGGCATCGCGGTTTATCCCGATCATGGCGTCACGCCGGGTGCTTTGCTCGATGCTGCCGACGCGGCAATGTATCAAGCCAAGCGCTTGTCTCGCGGCGCTCAATTCACCGCTGGGTCGGAGCACCCGGTCGATTCCGTTCAAACCAGGAGCTGACTCTCGTGTTCACACTTTCAATTCGCATTATTTCTGCCCTGCTGTTGTTGGCCTCACTGGCCCTGACCGGTTGCCAGACTGCCCCGCAAAAGGGGCTGACCCCGGCACAAGTCGCAGTGCTTAAACAACAAGGCTTCGAGCTGACCGACGAAGGCTGGGAGTTTGGTCTGTCCGGTAAGGTGTTGTTTGGCAGCGATGTTGAAAGCCTGAACACACAAAGCACCGAGATCGTCGAGCACATCGGCAAAGCATTGATGGGTGTCGGCATCGAGCGCGTGCGGGTCGATGGTCACACCGATGCTTCAGGCCAGGAAAATTACAATCAGCAACTCTCGCTACGCCGCGCCAAGAGTGTTGCCAAAGTGCTCGCCACAGTCGGCATGAAGCAAGAGAACATTCAATTGCAAGGCCTGGGCAGCAGCGAGCCAGTGGCGTCCAACGACACCGCGGCGGGCCGTACGGAAAACCGTCGGGTGTCGATTGTGGTCAGCGCTGATTAATCGGCAAACCGCATCTCCCGAGTCTGCCCCATCAACAGACCCTGATTACGCTCGGTCACCTCACGGATGTAATCCCACAACAGGGTGATCCGCTTCAACTTGCGCAAGTCCTCACGGCAGTACATCCAGAACTTCAAGGAATTCAGGTTAACCCAATGATTACGGGGGCTAACCGCCATGAGTATCCTTGAAGTTCGACCTGCTGTTACAAGCACCGTTACAACCCTCGCTTTTCCCTCGAAGCCGACCACAAGGCTCGCTAAGCCCTATCACTACAGACGCAACGGTATTTACTACATGCGTCTCAGGACTACGGGTAGCACCACTGAGGCTGCTGCGGTTTCTCTTCAGACCAGCAACAGGCGGGACGCATTGGACGCCTCAGAGCAGCTCGCTGGATTCGTCAGGGCCTTTCATCTGGAGAACCCCGAGGCGCCGTGGAGCAAGCTGAAAGAACATTTCCGTGCTGTCTCGGTGGAACTGTTTGAGTCAGGACGTGATGGTAACGTCACGCAGGTGTGGGGCGATTTGCACGATAGTAATGCTGGACCTGTTGGCGGTTCGACCAGGCCCGTGAAGTCCGTAGAGAACGTTCCTGTGTCCCTTTCTGTACTGTCGCCAGCGATGACGTTTGAGATTTTCTCGGCGCTCTACTTGGCTGACCGTGGGCAAGACCAAAAAACCTCAACCCTGAAGGAAACCAAGATTTGCCATGGAACAATCGCGTCGGCTCTTGGAGAACTGGACATGCAGACTCACTCACGGGCGGATCTCGTAGCACTGCGTGAGCACCGTGTTAAGCAGCTCGGATGGGGCGCCGGATATCCAGCAAACTTATTTTTTCAGGCTGCTACACAAGCGACCCCACCCTATAGCTATTTCCAAAAATCGGCGGGGCCAGGAACTGGCTGGATCGAGTGATGTAGCGATCTTTATCGCTCGCTCACACCTTCAGTTTAACCGCCGTGCAGGATGACAGTCCTTTGGTGTGGGCGGGTCTTGATTACAGCACTACATCTTTGTCTTTCAACGCTATTTCTATCACCTGCTCTGGGGATAGTTGCTGTGGATAATCTGCTTCATCGAAGTATTCGTCTGGCCAGAAGATCAGATCGGATATGCGTGCATTGGGTATGTTGATTGCCAACATGCTCAACCAGAACTCGACTTCATGGTCATCGCCATCACCCTCCATAACCCTTCGAGCCAGCTCAACCAACTCTTGCTTGGTCACGTCGGTCACGCGCCGCTCATACGGTGTTGCTAAGACCTTGCGAACCCATGTGTCGTGAGATTGCCCACCATAGATTCCCTGAAAGTCGATGAACTCAAGTGCGGTCATTGCTTCCCGATTGAATGCTGCCACCTGACTCTGGGTGTGTTCTTCGTGCCCGCAATCAATTTCTTCGGAAAGTTTCGTCAGTCGAGCAACCAAAGACTCGTCCAGCAACGGAGGCATTAAATCAGGGCGAAGCTCCATATTTTCTTTCACACTCCATTGATTATTCTTTGAATCCCGGCAAGCCTTGAGCGGCGCAGGTCAGCTCAAATTACAGGTGAGCTGGAAGATAAAACCCGGGTCGAAAATTCGCCTGCCTGCTAAAGCCTCAATGGCTGCGAGCTATGCGACGCTAAGGTTATAACCCTCATCTCCGCGTTGAGGTGAAGACCAGTTCATGATTTTAGCTAACTGAACATCACACCCGTTCGGAAGGTCGATCTCAAAAGCTAAAAATTCGGTTTCTTTGTCAAAAGCTTCAACGGTGTATTTCACGGTTCGACCTCGCGAGTCTTATTTGCGTCTTTAGTTTGCTGTCCAGTCTCGGGATCAAACTCCCCGAGGTGCTTGCCGCGTTTGTTGTACATCTCAACAGCACCATGCTGGCTATCCCACTCGAGAATACTGCCATCCCTAGTTTTCCACCGTTTGCGCAGCCCCCCGCTGATCATGGGAAGCTCCTCTCCGAAGTGGCGGTTTTCCAGCTTATCGACATCGTGGACTTTCCCACCCTTGGCTACTTCGTCTGCATGGTGCAGCTCGAATGATCCACGCTTTCCCCGCTCTATCCCTATAGCGTGCCTTTGGTTCTTGCTTGCCTGTTCGCACGAGAGGACTGGCAATCGAAAATTTTCAGCCTCGTACACCAATAAAAAGATCTAATTCAGTTGGCAATTGCTCATTCATTGCAGTTGAAATTTGCCGGACTTGCTCAGGCGTTAGTAGAAGCTCGCCATCACATTCAGCCGCAAGACTTTGCCATCCGAGAATACCCATTACCGCTTTTTCAAATTCAGGCAGAACTGTTAAAGAGTACTTCAACGAGTCGTCTTCGTTATCTTCGTCCAAAAAACCGCTGATCCATAAATGCATGGTTTTTTCTCTCTATTTAGGGGTGGTTCTTCCGGGTTTTGCTGCCTTGGTTTGCTCGCCTGTTTCCGCGTCGAACTCCCCCAAGTGCTTGCCCTGCTTGTCGTACATTTCAACTGCTCCGTGCTGGCTGTCCCATTCGTAAATTCGGCCCTTACTGTCCTTCCAGCGAGCGCGTTTTTTGCCACCGCCTTGAACAGAGCTTTTGCTTCTCGTGCTTACTGCGTCGGGAAATGCTGCCAGCCCGTCAGCGGGGGCCGGGTGATAGCTATGGTCACCTGATACGCTCAGCGAAATGTAAATCGGCTGAATATCGGCGTTAGGAAATGTGATGATTGCATCTTGGTAGTCTGGTGGATGCACCGGATTGACCAATATCTTATTGGCCTGTTCGGTCGGCGGATAAACCCACACTGGTGGCAATTGCGGAGCACCTTCCAGTGCAGGAATGCCCAGTACGCCATCTGGGTTTACCGCTGGCGTCCAAGTGAGCCCAATCCCGTTGCCGATGTCAGCAACATATGTCTCACCGACTTTATCGCCCTTGATGACAGGGACATTCTCCCAGTCCGTTTTACCGCCCGTGTAGAAGCCGTAGGCGTTAACGGAGCCATCCGGCAAAGTCTTCACGTTGACGCGTACACGGGTGCGGCCAGTTTCAAGCGTTGCGTATTGATCGTTGTTGTAGAAGGCGCTATCAGGTGAAATGCTGGTGTTCGGGATCAGCATCCCAACCGTACCTGTTACAAAGCCAGCAGCAACAACACCTGATCCTTTCAGCAGGCCCAGTGATAGCGACCCGCCAAGACGTTTAGCAATTGCACTGCCAGTAGCAGACCCGCCCACCAGTTGGAGTGGGGTGCCTTGGGCGGTAATCGCTGCCCCGGTTCCAAGCACAGCCCACAGTCCGTAGTCGGCCAGTTTCTCAACAGGCACAAACCCGGATGGGTTCTTGTGGTCGATCACACCATCAGGGAGGTTGCAGCTCTTGGCAAACACACAGCCCATTGTGTCGGGCTTGTCTTCTGGTTTTGGTGATAGGTCTTTGTATTCCGCCCAACGCTGGGCATGGATATCGACAGGCTCAACACCGCTGTAGCGGTAGCCCTTTGGCGGGTTGGGTACATAGCCAGACATGCCGCTTCCTTTCGTCCTTGGGGAGTTCCAGCCTGTAGCTGGGCAGCATCGACGTTGCGGGAAGCTCATGCAATGGCTGTAGGACAAATCCCAAAAGCCGTGCTGAAAGTTCCCTATGTTCCATGTCAATTGCTGGAGGTGCGGAGGATAAATGGTTGGGAAAGGACTTTGAATGGTGGCAGTTTGCCGTAGCGCTTTCATCGCAATCCTCGACAATGCAGCCGCCATGACAGCGTTAAATTCGAACAATCAAGATATGGGCTTCGATGCGCTTTCAAAGTTACAAGTCGTGTACCAACCCCTGTTACAAAACGGTTGAAAAGGGCGTGCTGACCTCGCTACGATCCGGCCACCTGATTCCTTGAAAGCCTGTCAGTCAGCAAACCGCATCTCCCGAGTCTGCCCCATCAACAGACCCTGATTACGCTCGGTCACCTCACGGATGTAATCCCACAACAGGGTGATCCGCTTCAACTTGCGCAAGTCCTCACGGCAGTACATCCAGAACTGTCGGGTGATGTCGATTTCCTCCGGCAACACTGGCAGCAGGCGCGGGTCCTGTGCGGCGAGGAAGCACGGCAGAATTGCCAGTGAGCGCCCCTGCTGCGCTGCGACGTATTGCGCGATCACGCTGGTGCTGCGCAGGTTTGCGCTGGCGCCTGGCAGCACGTTCGCCAGGTACAACAGCTCCGAGCTGAACGCCAGATCATCCACATAACTGATGAATTGATGCTTGCTCAGATCGGCCGAGCGGCGGATGGGTGGGTGTTGGTCCAGATAGTCCTGTGTTGCGTACAACTGCAAGCGGTAGTCGCAGAGTTTGCAGCACACGTATGGCCCGTGTTCCGGGCGTTCCAGGGCAATGACAATGTCGGCTTCGCGTTTGGACAGGCTGATGAAGTGCGGCAGGGGCAGGATGTCCACCGAGATCGCCGGGTAGGCGTCGACGAAGTGGCTCAACTGCGGCGTGATGAAAAAGCTGCCAAACCCTTCGGTGCAGCCCATCCGCACATGCCCGGACAGCGCCACGCCGGAGCCTGACACCTGCTCGCAGGCCATGTGCAATGTGCTTTCAATCGACTCGGCATAGCCGAGCAAACGCTGGCCTTCGGTGGTCAGGACAAAGCCGCTGGTGCGTGACTTTTCGAACAGCAGCGTACCGAGCGCCGCCTCCAGCGAACTGATCCGCCGCGACACCGTGGTGTAGTCGACGGCGAGCCGTTTGGCGGCGGTGCTGGCCTTGCGGGTGCGGGCGACTTCGAGGAAAAACTTGAGGTCGTCCCAGTTCAGTGAACCTAGTGAGGTGATGTTTTTTTGCATGATGGACGGGCTTATATGTGCGTTCTTATTAGAAGTTTGCACATCTATACTCCAAAAACCGTCCGACAACCAATTCGTGGCACACGCCTCATCTCAAGGCGAACCCTTCGCCTTGGCTCCTACGATAAGAACAAGTTCTGGAGACCAGCATGAACGCATCGCTTACGCCCAACGACACCACGCTGCAGAAGGTCAAGCTGCTGATTGACGGCGAGTGGGTCGAGTCGCAGTCCACCGAATGGCACGACATCGTCAATCCGGCGACCCAGCAAGTGCTGGCCAAAGTTCCGTTCGCCACCGCCGCTGAAGTCGACGCCGCTGTCAGCGCCGCGCAACGCGCCTTCCAGACCTGGAAGCTGACCCCGATCGGCGCGCGTATGCGCATCATGCTCAAGCTGCAAGCGCTGATCCGCGAGCATTCCAAGCGCATTGCCTTGGTGCTGAGCGCCGAGCAGGGCAAAACCATTGCCGACGCCGAGGGCGATATTTTCCGTGGCCTGGAAGTGGTCGAGCACGCTTGCTCAATCGGCACGCTGCAAATGGGCGAATTCGCCGAGAACGTTGCCGGTGGCGTTGATACTTACACCCTGCGTCAGCCGATCGGCGTTTGCGCCGGCATCACGCCGTTCAACTTTCCGGCGATGATTCCGTTGTGGATGTTCCCGATGGCCATCGCCTGCGGCAACACCTTCGTGCTCAAGCCTTCGGAGCAGGATCCGCTGTCGACCCTGCTGCTGGTGGAATTGGCGATTGAGGCCGGTGTCCCGGCAGGCGTGCTCAACGTGGTGCATGGCGGTAAAGACGTGGTTGATGGCCTGTGCACGCACAAAGACATCAAAGCCGTGTCCTTCGTCGGTTCGACCGCTGTTGGTACTCACGTTTACGACTTGGCCGGCAAACATGGCAAACGCGTGCAGTCGATGATGGGCGCGAAGAACCACGCCGTGGTGTTGCCCGATGCGAATCGCGAGCAGGCGCTCAATGCACTGGTCGGCGCCGGTTTTGGCGCGGCCGGGCAACGTTGCATGGCGACTTCGGTGGTCGTGCTGGTGGGTGCGGCCAAACAATGGCTGCCGGATCTCAAAGCCCTGGCGCAGAAGCTCAAGGTCAACGCCGGCAGCGAGCCGGGCACCGATGTCGGCCCGGTGATCTCGAAGAAAGCCAAGGCGCGGATCCTCGACCTGATCGAAAGCGGTATTAAGGAGGGCGCCAAGCTTGAGCTGGACGGTCGCGATATCAGCGTGCCGGGTTACGAGCAAGGCAACTTCGTCGGCCCGACCCTGTTCTCCGGGGTGACCACCGACATGCAGATCTACACCCAGGAAATCTTCGGCCCGGTGCTGGTGGTGCTGGAAGTCGATACCCTCGACCAGGCCATCGCGCTGGTCAACGCCAACCCGTTCGGCAACGGCACGGGCCTGTTCACCCAGAGTGGTGCGGCGGCGCGCAAGTTCCAGACGGAAATCGACGTCGGTCAGGTCGGCATCAACATCCCGATTCCGGTGCCGGTGCCGTTCTTCAGCTTCACCGGTTCCCGTGGTTCGAAACTCGGCGACCTCGGCCCGTATGGCAAGCAAGTGGTGCAGTTCTACACGCAGACCAAAACGGTCACGGCGCGTTGGTTCGATGACGACAGCGTCAATGACGGCGTGAACACCACCATCAACCTGCGCTGAGGAACGAGCCATGAAAATCGCATTTATCGGTCTGGGCAACATGGGCGCACCGATGGCGCGCAACCTGATCAAGGCCGGCCATTCACTGAGTCTGGTCGATCTGAACAAAACCGTGCTGGCAGAACTGGAACAACTGGGCGGCACCATTCGTGCCTCGGCGCGCGAAGCCGCTGAAGATGCAGAACTGGTGATCACCATGCTCCCGGCGGCAGTGCATGTGCGCAGTGTCTGGTTGGGAGAGGACGGCGTGTTGGCCGGTATCGGCAAAGGCGTGCCGGCAGTGGATTGCAGCACCATCGATCCGCAGACCGCTCGCGATGTGGCGGCGGCCGCTGCCAAGCAAGGTGTGGCGATGGCGGACGCACCGGTTTCCGGCGGCACGGGCGGCGCCACCGCCGGGACGTTGACTTTCATGGTCGGTGCAACGCCGGAACTGTTTGCGACTTTGCAACCGGTGCTGGCGCAGATGGGCCGCAACATCGTGCATTGCGGTGAAGTCGGCACCGGGCAGATCGCCAAGATCTGCAACAACCTGCTGCTGGCGATCTCGATGGTTGGCGTCAGTGAAGCCATGGCATTGGGCGATGCACTGGGGATCGACACCTCGGTGCTGGCCGGGATCATCAACAGTTCGACTGGTCGCTGCTGGAGTTCGGAAATGTATAACCCGTGGCCTGGCATCGTCGAAACGGCACCGGCCTCGCGCGGTTATACCGGCGGCTTCGGTGCCGAACTGATGCTCAAGGATCTGGGGCTGGCGACTGAAGCTGCGCGTCAGGCACACCAACCGGTGGTGCTCGGCGCGGTGGCGCAGCAGTTGTATCAAGCGATGAGCCAGCGGGGGGACGGCGGGAAAGACTTCTCGGCGATCATCAACAGCTATCGCAAACCGCAATAGCAATCGCCGCCGATGTAGGGGCAATCAACGTGCAGTCAGTGTTGCCGGGAAATCACGTCGGGTGATTTCCCGGTTTTTTTTCATCAGGCGAACACGAAATATTTGCGCACGGTCTCGACCACTTCCCAAGTGCCTTTCATGCCCGGTTCAACCACGAAAATATCGCCGGCGCGCAGATGAATCGGCGCCATGCCGTCCGGGGTGATCACGCAGTAGCCTTCCTGAAAATGGCAGTACTCCCACTTCACGTATTCAACGCGCCACTTGCCCGGCGTGCAGATCCAGGTGCCCATGATCTTGCTGCCGTCTTCGCTGGTGTAAGCATTGAGGTTGACGGTGTGCGGGTCGCCTTCGAGTTTTTCCCATTTGCAGGCGTCGAGTACCGGCAGCGGGTGGGTGTCGCGCAGAACGGTGATAGGGGCGGTCGCGGTCATGAGGACTCCGGGGGGTGGACATGAGGAATGAAGTCGCACCCTATAGCGCCGGCTCGCCGCTCAGTTGTCTGTGCTCGACATCGAGCTGCTCAGAAACGCGCCAACACTTACAGATTTTCCAGCGGGCATTGCTCTCGGGCCTGTTGCAGGTTTGCGTCAAATGCCACCAACTGCGCGTGCTGTCGAGAAAGTTTGGCGATCTGGTCGCTGATCTCGCGTTTTTTGTCTTCGATGGCCTGCTGTGCCAAAGCCCAAGGCATCGACTCACCGTGATGGCCTGCGAAAATTTTCTGCAGCTCCATAAGTTTGAAGCCCATCTCCTTCGCACACTTTATAAAACCCAGCAGTTCGACGCTTTGCTGATCGTAGACGCGATATTTGCCCTGTCGTCGAGGTGGGGGCAGCAATCCAATAGCCTCGTAATGGCGGATGGTTTTGACCGTGGAGCTGGCGCGTTGAGCGGCTTCGCTGATGTACATGAACAGTCCTTTTTACCTTGGCTTTGCCTCAGTGATTATCGCCAGACTCAACGACTGACGATAGCCTGCGCCTGTAGCAACCACGCCTGTCGCTGCTGAGCGCTTGAGCCCAGCACCGGGCCGAACGTGAGCGTGCGCAGTGGTTTTATTCCGCAGAACGCTAGGGTGCTCTTGCGTACTTCATGCAAGGCGGGCATGCGATAGACCCAGCGGTAATACCAGGGCGGCGTGTCCATGGTCACCAGCAAATCCGCGGTGCGGCCTTTCAGCAATTTGTCTGGGAACGCTTTGCCTTTGCGGTATTTGAAGGCGAAACCCGGCAACAACACCCGATCAAAAAAACCTTTGAGCAGCGCCGGTATGCCGCCCCACCAGATCGGGTAAACCAGCGTCAGATGCTCGGCCCAGAGGATGTCGGACTGTGCCGCACTCAAGTCATCTTCCAGCGCTTGAATCTGTTGATAGCCCTGGCGTAACACCGGATCGAAGTTCATTTCACCAAGTCGCAACTGGCGAACTTCGTGTCCGGCATCGAGTGCCGATTGTGCATAACTTTCGGCGAGTGCGGCGCACAAGCTGTTCGCCGAAGGATGCCCGAGAATCAACAGAATACGTTTGCCCATCGTCATCGTCCTTGCTGATGAAAAAGCCAAGGATGAAGTCTGCCCCTTAGGGGAGAGTCAAGGCGCGCAGCAAGGCGTTGGCGTAATTGGGCCGGGCGCTGAACTCCCGGGCGCGCACCATCAAGCGGCGCCGCGCCCACTTGCTGATCAGCGGTTAGCCGATGCTTCGCTGAGCATGTCGATCAGACGGATATCGAAATCGCGCTCCAGATAGTCCATGCGCTCGGCGTAAAACGTCTTCATGTGCGGCAGCGTCGAATGCACATCGAGATGCGCCTGGGACTCCCAGACCTCGTAAAAGATGAACAGCGTCGGATCTTCTTTGTCGCGCAGCATGTGGTATTCGATGCAGCCCGGCTCAGCGCGGCTTGGCTCGACGTAGGCGCGAAACAGCGTTTCGAAAGCCTCGGCTTTCTCTGGGCGGGTCTTGGCGTGCAGGATGAAACCCCGGCGTTCACTCATCAGAAACGACTCCTCCAATTCAGATGGCTGTGAATGCTATGGCAACAATCAGATATCGATTCATGCGTTTTACTCAAATGTATTTTGCGCCATCCCGGCTTATTCCGCGCAAGAGGGATGGTTAATCTGCCGCCATTCAATTTTCCTTCTCCATCCAGCCCAATGGCTGCGCCGAGGCTTTCTCATGAAAAAAGTTCTGTTGCTCAATGGCGGTAAAAAATTCGCCCACTCCGACGGTCGCTACAACACCACCCTGCATGAAACAGCGCTGTGCGTGCTGGATCGTGGCGGTATGGATGTCAAAACCACCTTCATCGACGAGGGTTACGACGTTGCCGCAGAAGTGGCCAAATTCCTTTGGGCCGACGTGATCATTTATCAGATGCCGGGTTGGTGGATGGGCGCGCCGTGGACGGTGAAAAAGTACCTCGACGAAGTCTTCACCGAAGGCCACGGCAGCCTGTACGCCAGTGATGGCCGCACCCGTTCCGACGCGTCGCAGAAGTACGGCAGCGGTGGGCTGATTCAGGGCAAGCAATACATGTTGTCGCTGACCTGGAACGCGCCACAGCAAGCCTTCGATGATCCGAACGACTTCTTTGAAGCCAAAGGCGTGGACGCGGTGTACTTCCCGTTCCACAAGGCCAACGAGTTTTTGGGCATGACCGGCCTGCCGACCTTCCTCTGCGTTGACGTGATGAAACGCCCGAACATCGAAAACGATGTGGCGCGTTATGAGCAGCATTTGACCGAGGTGTTTGGCCTCAAGGCTTGATGCTCGGCTACTATCGAAGGCCTGAACCTGCGGTGCAGGCCAATCGATCCGAGGACACCCGTGAAAGCCAGATCCGATGAGTTGCAGATTTTCGTCTGCGTGATCGAATGCGGCTCGATTTCCGCCGCCGCCGAGCAGGTCGGGCAAACGCCGTCGGCGGTCAGCCGCACCCTGTCGCGGCTGGAAGCCAAGCTCGACACCACGCTGATCAACCGCACCACGCGGCGCATGGACCTGACCGAAGAGGGCAAGTATTTCTTCGAGCACGCCAAGCTGATTCTCGATCAGATGGACGCGCTCGAAGAACGTCTGTCCTCTCGCCAGCAAACGCCGTCCGGACGCCTGCGGATCAACGCCGCGTCGCCGTTCATGCTCCACGCCGTCGTACCGTATATCGACGAATTCCGCTGGCTCTACCCCGACATCCAGCTCGAACTCAACAGCAATGACCTGATCATTGACCTGCTGGAACAGAGCACCGACATCGCCATCCGCATCGGCACCCTGGCCGACTCGACGCTGCATGCGCGTTCGCTCGGATGCAGTCCGCTGTTGATCGTTGCCAGTCCCGCCTATCTCGAAAAGCACGGCACGCCGCTGCAAGTGGCCGATCTGAGCGAACACACCTTGCTCGGATTTACTCAGAACGAGGGCCTCAATCAGTGGCCGTTGCGTTATGTGCACGGCGACCGCTGGCCGATCACCCCGGCGATCAGCGCCTCCAGTGGCGAGACCGTGCGGCAACTGGCGCTGGAAGGGCAGGGCATCGCGTGCCTGTCGCACTTCATGACCATCGATGACATTCGCACCGGGCGCCTGAACGTGGTGCTGGCCGAGTTCAACAGCGGTTATCGCCAGCCGATCAACGCCGTGTATTACCGTAACTCGCAACTGGCGCTGCGCATTCAGTGCTTCCTCGACTTCATCCAGAGCAAACTCGCCGCCTACGCCAGCGCCGATTTCAAAGGCTGAATGAGGTGCGCGACAAGCAAGCCCGGCCCCCACCGTTGCTGTCGCCTGACACACCGCCTTCGTGAGCAAGCCCACTCCCACAGGGTTTTGTGTTAACCCCGTAACGATGTAAATCCCACCCCGCAATTTTCAATAATCGCGACACGGCCTGTTCATCCGCGACAGGTCTTACCTCTCCACGAAAATAACTTTCATGGCGTTTGAAAACTCGATCTCGAAATGATTTATGAGTTTCACAACCCATTCGAACGTGACCCTTTCGAGGAGTACCGCATGACGCCTTCCTTCGGCTATTGGCTGCTGGTCTACGCCGCCGTCGCCATCATTGCTCTGATCGTGCTGATCGCCCGTTACCGGCTCAACCCGTTCATTGTCATCACCCTGATTTCCATCGGCCTAGCGCTGGTCGCGGGTATGCCGCCGTCCGGCGTGGTGGGCGCGTATGAGGCCGGGGTGGGCAAGACGCTGGGGCATATTGCGCTGGTGGTGGCGTTGGGGACGATGCTCGGCAAAATGATGGCCGAGTCCGGCGGCGCCGAGCAGATGGCGCGCACGTTGATCGACAAATTTGGCGAAAAGAACGCGCACTGGGCCATGGTGTGCATCGCGTTTCTGGTCGGCTTACCGCTGTTCTTTGAGGTCGGTTTTGTCTTGCTGGTGCCAATTGCGTTCACCGTGGCGCGGCGGGTCGGTGTGTCGATTTTGATGGTCGGCCTGCCAATGGTCGCCGGTCTGTCGGTTGTGCACGCGCTGGTACCGCCGCACCCGGCAGCGATGCTGGCGGTGCAGGCCTATCAAGCGTCGGTCGGGCAGACGCTGCTGTATGCGATTGCGATCGGCATACCGACGGCAATCATCGCAGGGCCGCTCTACGCCAAATTCATCGTGCCGCGCATTCAATTACCGGCGAATAACCCGCTGGAAAAACAATTCCTCGACCGCGAACCGCGCGACAACCTGCCAGGGTTCGGCATTACCCTGGCGACCATCCTGTTGCCCGTGGTGCTGATGCTGATCGGCGGTTGGGCCAACCTGATTTCCACACCGGGCAGCGGCTTCAATCAGTTCTTGTTGTTCATCGGCAACTCGGTGATTGCGCTGCTGCTGGCGACCTTGCTGAGTTTCTGGACGTTGGGCATCGCCCAGGGTTTCAACCGCGAATCGATCCTCAAGTTCACCAATGAATGTTTGGCGCCGACGGCCAGTATCACCTTGCTGGTCGGTGCGGGCGGTGGCTTGAACCGGATTCTGGTCGATGCCGGTGTGACCGATCAGATCGTTGGCCTCGCTCACGAATTTCATCTGTCGCCGCTGATGATGGGCTGGCTGTTTGCGGCGTTGATGCGCGTGGCAACAGGATCGGCCACGGTGGCGATGACCACCGCTTCGGGCGTGGTTGCGCCAGTCGCCATCGGTCTGGGTTATCCACACCCTGAACTGTTGGTGCTGGCGACCGGTGCCGGGTCGGTGATCTTTTCCCACGTCAACGACGGCGGCTTCTGGTTGATCAAGGAATACTTCAACATGACGGTCGCGCAGACGTTCAAGACCTGGACCGTGCTTGAGACCTTGATCTCGCTGGTTGCTTTCGGTCTGACCGTCGGCCTTTCTTACGTGCTGTAACCGGAGCCCGCCGTCATGGACATCCTCTACCAGATCCGCGCCCGTCAGGATTCCTTCAGCGCCGGTGAAGGGCGCATTGCCCGGCTGATGCTCGACGACGTCGGCTTTGCCGCCTCCGCCAGCCTCGAAGAGCTGGCGCAACGGGCCGACGTCAGCACCGCCACACTGTCGCGGTTTGCGCGCACGGTCGGCTGTCGCGATTTGCGTGATCTGCGCCTGCAACTGGCCCAGGCCAGCGGCGTTGGCAGCCGTTTTCTCGATCCGGCCGGCACGCCTGAGCAGTCGGCGTTCTACGGGCAGATTGTTGGCGATATCGAAACCACGCTGCGCCAGCATCTGGCGGCCTTCGACGAATCGCGATTTGCCGACGCGGTGAAAATGCTCAGCCAGGCACGCATGATTCACGCGTTCGGCATGGGCGGCTGCTCGACCCTGTGCAGCGATGAATTGCAGGTGCGCCTGGTGCGCCTCGGCTATCCGATTGCGGTGTGTCATGACGCAGTGATGATGCGTTTGACCGCCGCCAGCCTGAGCGCCGAGCAAGTCGTCATCGTCTGCTCATTGACCGGAATTACCCCGGAACTACTGGAAACCGTCGAACTGGCGCGCAACTACGGCGCACGCATTCTGGCCATCACCCGCGCCGATTCGCCGCTGGCCGAACGGGCCGACCTCGTTCTGCCGCTGCAAAGCGCGGAAACCTCGTTCATCTACAAACCGACGGCAGCGCGCTACGGCATGTTGCTGGCCATCGACGTGCTTGCCACCGAGTTGGCGCTGGCCAATCCTCAAGACAATCAAGAACGTCTGCGGCGGATCAAACTCGCCCTCGACGAATACCGTGGCGGCGATGATCACCTGCCGCTGGGAGACTGACATGCTGTACGACACGTTGATTCGTAACGCCCTGATCATCGATGGCAGCAACCGCCCCGGTTACAGTGCCGACGTGGCGATTGTCAATGGTCGCATCGAGCAGATCGGCGACTTGCACGACGCCACCGCGAACGAACAAGTCGACGCTGCCGGCCGCGTGCTGGCACCGGGGTTTATCGACGTGCACACCCACGACGACACCGTGGTCATCCGTCAGCCAGAAATGCTGCCCAAGCTCAGCCAAGGCGTGACCACGGTGATTGTCGGCAACTGCGGGATCAGCGCCTCGCCGGTGACGTTGAAAGGCAATCCACCCGATCCGATGAACCTGCTCGGCACGGCAGCGGCGTTCGTTTATCCACGTTTCAGCGACTATCGCGCAGCGGTCGAAGCGGCCAACACCACGCTCAATGTCGCCGCACTGATCGGCCACACAGCGCTGCGCAGCAATCATCTTGATGACTTGTTCCGCACCGCAACGGCTGACGAAATCAGCGCCATGCGCGAGCAGTTGCGCGAAAGTCTCGAGGCCGGTGCGCTGGGTTTATCCACAGGCCTGGCGTACGCCAGCGCCTACAACGCCTGCACCGATGAAGTGATGCAACTGAGCGAAGAACTCACGGCATTCGGCGCCGTTTACACCACCCACCTGCGCAGCGAATTCGCCCCAGTGCTGGAGGCGATGGACGAGGCGTTTCAAATCGGTCGTCATGCCCGCTCGCCGGTGATCATTTCCCACCTCAAGTGCGCCGGTGTCGGTAACTGGGGGCGCAGTCCGCAGTTGTTGGCCGCTCTTGAAGACGCGGCAAACACTCACCCGGTCGGCTGCGATTGTTATCCGTATGCGGCGAGTTCATCGACGCTGGATCTCAAACAGGTCACCGACGCCCACCGCATCACCATCACCTGGTCGACGCCGCATCCGGAGGTCAGCGGCCGCGACCTGATCGACATCGCCGCGCAATGGAACGTGCCGCTGCTCGACGCCGCCAAACGCCTGCAACCGGCGGGGGCGGTGTACTACGGCATGGACGAGGCCGATGTACGAAGAATCCTCGCGCATCCGTTGTCGATGGTGGGGTCTGACGGACTGCCGGAAGACCCGTTCCCGCATCCGCGTTTGTGGGGCGCTTTCCCACGGGTGTTGGGACATTTCAGTCGTGACGTCGGGTTGTTTCCCTTACACACAGCGGTGCACAAAATGACCGGTCTGTCGGCGGCCCGGTTCGGCTTGAAGGGCAGGGGCGAGATTCGGCAAGGTTACTGGGCCGATCTGGTGTTGTTCGATCCGGCAACGGTGCGTGACGTGGCGGATTTCACCGACCCGCAACGGCCGGCGAAAGGCATTGACGGGGTGTGGATCAACGGTGTTTTGAGTTATGGCGATGGGCAGGCGAATGGGCGAAGGGCAGGGCGCTTTCTTGCCCGCGAGGGCGATTTGCGTGACGGCTTTCGTTGACGTTTCGCGCAGTGCGTCACAGCAGTGGCACATTGCGACTAAAGAAAGCCATCCACAAGCCGAAGTGCTGACATTCAGCCCCGCTACACTTTTGGGCCAATCAGTCAGGGAGCCCCCCATGAGCTTCGGCAAAACCACTCCGATCCTGCGTATTTTCGATGAAGCCAAAGCCGTAGAGTTCTACGTCGACTTTCTCGGTTTCAAGATCGACTGGCAGCATCGTTTCGAAGCGAATTTCCCGTTGTATCTGCAAGTGTCGCGGGGGGAGTGCGTGCTGCATCTGTCCGAGCATCATGGTGATGCGACGCCGGGTTCGGCGCTGCGGATTGAAACGGATGAGCTGGAGGCGTTTCAGCAGCAACTGCTGGCCAGGGATTACAAATTCTCGCACCCTCAGATCCAGGCCATGCCGTGGGGCAGTCAGGACATGACCATTGCCGACCCGTTTGGCAATCGGCTGGTGTTTACCAACGCGATCAGTGTTTGAAACCGTTTTAAGCTGCACAGAAAAGCCCGCAGTCAAACCGTGAGGGTTTGACTGCGGGCTTTTTCGTTACTCAGTCGGCACTAACGTGTCCAACACGCGATTGACGGCCAATTCGGCCAGCATCACCACTTGAGCAATACCTTGCAGTGTCTTGCGGTGCGTGCCTTCAACCAGCGCCACATGGTTGTTGATCATGACCGTGGCCGAACCGAGGGTTTCACTGGCATCGGCCAGCAGGGATTCGGTGTCGGCCTCGGGGTGCGCCATGTACAGCGCGTTGGGTTTGTACGGCGCGGCCATGATTTGGTCGGCGGGTTTGAGGTAATGGTCGAGGGCGCGCTCGGCGGCTTCGTGGAATTTCTTTGAATCGGGCGATTCGTAGGGGGAGACCGTGTCGGTGACCGGCGGGTTGGGCGTTACTTTGAACATGAGCTGTGTTCCCTTCATTGAGCGTCAACCCTTTTGCTACTAAACGAAAGGGAGGCAGCTGTACGCAGGTTAGTAGACCGGGGAACTCAGCTTAAGCCGGCGCGCCGAAGCGCCCTACGTACAGCCACCATCAAGCTCAGGTACGGGAGCACCTGTGATGAATGTACGACCAGCAGAATTACCACGGGCTACTAAACCCGATCACTGGAAATCAGTGACGGACTCAAGTTACCGATGGGCTCCGGGGCGCACAAGCCGGCGGATTCTGGCGCAGGCGTAGGCAGCGGCGCAAGGATTTGTAGGCTGTCGGACGTAACACCGGATGTCTTTAAACAGGTGCGCTGCGAAGGGTTTATTGCACTACAGAGATCAAGGATTTGCCTGTCGGATTTCGGTGCTGCGACTGACGCCTTCGCGAGCAAGCCCGCTCCCACACTGGATCGTCAGTGGACACAGATTTTGTGTACGACATAGAGCCCCTGTGGGAGCGGGCTTGCTCGCGAAGAGGCCCGCACAGTCAGCCCCGATGCATCTGCCGAAACTCCCCCGGCGGCATCCCCCGTCGACGCTTGAACGTGCGGTGAAACGAACGCGGTTCGGTAAAACCCAAATACTGCGCAATGTCCTGAATCGGCAGGTTGCTGTTGAGCAAGTAATGCTCAGCCAGTTCCTGACGCAGGTCATCGAGAATCTGCTGATACGAGGTGCCGGCCTGTTGCAGTTGACGTTGCAGCGTACGCGCCGACACGGCCAACTGCTCGGCCACTTGCTCCTTGCGCGGCAGACCTTCCTTGAGCAATTGGCGCAGGATGGTTTTCACGCGTAGCGCCAGCGACGCATCCTCCAGCGTCGCCATCAACCCCATCGCATGTTCTTCCAGCGTGCGCAGCAATTGCGCATCGGCCTGGCGCAACGGCAATTGCAGATACGCCAACGGCACTATCAACGCTGAATAAGCCTGATCGAACAAAACCGGGCAACCGAAAAACGCTTCGTACTGCACCAACGTGGCCTCGGCAGGGCGCGAATGTTCCAGCCAGACAGCGGCGGGCGACATCGGCGTATCAGCAATCCAGCGCGCATAGTGCAGCCACGAACCGAGCACGTTTTCCACCAGATGCCGGCGAATCTGCGGGCGCTGATAGCGGCAAGTCCAGATCAGGTGCACATGGCCGTCCTGCACTTCGGTGCGACTCACACCCATGTCGCCGACCAGTTTCTCGAACGGCATGATGCGGCTCATGGCATCGCCCAGCGTCGCACAGTTCATGGTGATGTAACCCAGCACGCTCCACGAGTTGGGTAGCACGAACGTTGCCGCGTTGAGCCCAAACAACGGATCGCCCGAGTGTTCGCAGAAATAATCGAGCAGTTTTTCATGCGCCTCACCCGGCAGGCGCAGGCTGTTGTCGCTCAACTGCTGCGCCTGCAACCCGGCCGCTGCCAATGCCGGCTCAATGGCCATGCCCAGTCGCTCGGCATGGCGCAGGTATTTGAGCAGGGGCGGAACGGAGGTGAAGCCGAGCGATGGCATGATCAAAGCCTGCATGAGCGAATGAATGCCCTGAAAGGTAGTTTGAAAGCATGGCTGAAGTAAATTGCAGACGTGGAATGCGCTGAGGGTGTAATTGCCACTGGGAAGATTGCCAAATCTCAGCAAGGCGGGATGTGTTAGCCTGCAATCAATGATTTCATTGATTGCAGGAGGCGTCATGGCCAGCATCACAATCCGAAACCTTGATGAGAAGCTCAAGGAGCAGTTGCGCATTACTGCGGCGCATAACGGACATTCCATGGAAGAAGAGGCACGCCTGATTCTGGGCAGAGCCTTGGCGACGGTTGATCGCGCGGGTGGGCTTGGCAGTCGGATTCGCAACAGGTTCAGCGATGTGGGGGCCGTGGAGCTGGATCTACCCGCGCGTTCAGATAAAGCCACCGGCGTGGATTTTTCTGAATGATAGTGCTCGATACCAACGTGCTTTCAGAGTTTATGCGCCTCGAGCCTGCAACCCGGGTGCTTGCCTGGGTGGATGCGCAGCCGGCGAAGGATCTGGCAATCAGCGCTGTCACCGTGGCCGAAATACTTCACGGCATCGCGCGCCTGCCCTCTGGCAAGCGCAAACAAAAACTTGAGACGCATGCCATGGCCATGTTCGAAGAGGACTTTGCCGGGCGCATTTTGCCGTTCGATGCTCATGCCGCCATTGAGTGCGCAACATTGGTTGCTGATTGCGAAGCAAAGGGCCGCGCGGTGTCGATGGCTGACGCGCAAATAGCCGCGATCTGCCGCGCACATGGCGCATCGATTGCCACTCGTAACGTGAAGGATTTTGAGTCAAGTGGTGTTGAAATCATTGATCCGTGGGTGAGCTGACGGCTTCTGTTGCTGTTCAACAGCGCCCACAAAAAAGCCCGCTATCACACCCAATGGGTGGGGTAGCGGGCTTCTTCGTCAGTTGGTCAATCAGACGCGGAAGTGGCTGACCATCTGCTGCAACTGACCACCCAAGCGTGCCAGTTCAACGCTGGACGCGGCGGTCTCATCGCTCGCGGCGGCGGTCTGTTCGGACACGTCGCGCACGTTGATGATGCTACGGCTGATCTCTTCGGCCACGGCGCTTTGCTGCTCGGCAGCGGCGGCGATCTGCTGGTTCATCGACTGGATGTTCGACACCGTGCGGGTGATGTTTTCCAGGGACGAGCCGGCCTTGCGGGTCAGGGCAACACTGCTGTCGGTCAGCGCGCGGCTGTTGTTCATTACGGTGGACACTTGCTGTGTGCCGTTCTGCAGGCCGGCGACCAAGCCTTCGATTTCTTCGGTGGATTTCTGTGTGCGCTGAGCCAAACCACGGACTTCGTCGGCCACCACGGCAAAACCGCGACCGGCTTCACCGGCGCGTGCCGCTTCGATGGCAGCGTTGAGCGCCAGCAGGTTGGTCTGTTCGGCAACGGCTTTGATCACGTCCATGACGCTGCCGATCTTGTCGCTTTCCTGTTGCAGCACGCTCATGGCCTCGGTGGAGCGCGCCACTTCGCTGGTCAACCGCTCGATCTGCGCGATGGCTTCGTTTACGACTTTGTTTTTAGAACTTGTTGTCAATGAAAAGAAATGAGCTTGACGTGTAAAGGATAGGATTAAGATGTCGGTCTGATGGTTGGAAAGTTCATGTATAGACGAGATGCAGAAACCAGTGGGTGTTAGTTGATGCTGAATCGATAGTTTTGTGTTTCATAAAGCGGTACTTCACTTGTGAGTAACAGTCTGGATAATAATATAACTAGCTTGTTCGTTCCGTTATCGGCTTGCCATGATCAGCTAAAAAACGCGGGGGAACTTCAAAGACATGTGAAACTTGTTGATGAACTCTGCGCATATGCAGACCGCGAGGACCATACGGCGGCACTTCTTGCACAGGTGACGTAGCGGATCTATGAATACGAGACTGAAGCTGTTTTATTCGTGCTAATCCTCATACCACTCCAGCATAACGGTTAGATTGAATTCGTCTAAAAACCTGGTATTTCTTACAGGTGTAAAAATTTTTCGGGATTGTTATGTTCGGCGTGCGAGTGGAACTAACATATGCAAGCCAAGAGGTGCGAACCATGAGTGTGAAAATTTTTATAGGTGGCCTTTCGTTTAATACTACGGACGATTCGCTGAGAAGCGTATTCATTAATTATGGCGTGGTTGAAGACGCGATTATAATTAGGGACATAGAAACAGGGCGGTCTCGTGGGTTTGGTTTTGTGACTTTTTTAGACGACGTCTCTGCCCAAAGTGCTATTGATGATCTAGATGGAGGAGACTTCGAAGGTCGTAACATAAAAGTCAGTCGCGCGTAGGTACGGACATAAAAACGAAGCACTAGATGTTCTGAACAACAAAGCCTTTGTTGCCAAAGGCTTTGTTGTAGATGGTATTCAGGTGATGAAATCAGACGCGGAAGTGGCTGACCATCTGCTGCAACTGACCACCCAACCGCGCCAGTTCAACGCTGGAGGCGGCGGTCTCATCACTCGCCGCTGCGGTCTGTTCGGACACGTCGCGCACGTTGATGATGCTGCGGCTGATCTCTTCGGCCACGGCGCTTTGCTGTTCGGCAGCGGCGGCGATCTGCTGGTTCATCGACTGGATGTTCGACACCGTGCGGGTGATGTTTTCCAGGGACGAGCCGGCCTTGCGGGTCAGGGCAACACTGCTGTCGGTCAGCGCGCGGCTGTTGTTCATTACGGTGGACACTTGCTGTGTGCCGTTCTGCAGGCCGGCGACCAGGCCTTCGATTTCTTCGGTGGATTTCTGTGTGCGCTGAGCCAAACCACGGACTTCGTCGGCCACCACGGCAAAACCGCGACCGGCTTCACCGGCGCGTGCCGCTTCGATGGCAGCGTTGAGCGCCAGCAGGTTGGTCTGTTCGGCCACGGCTTTGATCACGTCCATGACGCTGCCGATCTTGTCGCTTTCCTGTTGCAGCACGCTCATGGCCTCGGTGGAGCGCGCCACTTCGCTGGCCAGACGCTCGATCTGGGCGATGGCTTCATTCACAACCTTGTCGCCTTCACGGGCTTCGCCGTCAGCAACGGCGGCCGCTTGTGAGGCTTCTTCGGCATTGCGCGCGACTTCCTGCACGGTAGCGGTCATCTCGTGCATGGCAGTGGCGACCTGATCGGTCTCCACTTTCTGGCTGTTGACACCGGCGCTGGTCTGTTCGGTCACGGCCGACAGTTCTTCGGCGGCGCTGGCGATCTGGGTGACGCCGTCACGGATGCCGCTGATCAGGTCGCGCAAGGTCACGCCCATGCGGGCGATGCCTTGTTGCAGTACACCGAGTTCGTCGCGGCGGGTGACGACCACGTTTTGCGACAGGTCGCCGCTGGCGATGCGCTCGACCACGGCAAGGGTGTCTTGCAGCGGGCGGGTGATCTGACGGGTGATGATCACGGCGGCAATGATGCCCACCAGCAGAGCCAGCAGGGTGCTGATCAGTTGCAGGGTGCGGGCCTGGGCGCTTTCGGCGTCGCGGCGATCAAGCTGGATCTGATACAACTGCTCGCTCAGGTTCACGATAGTGCTGCCCTGATCGGTCATTTCCTTGCGTGCCTGCACGGCTTCGCTGTTGGCGGACTTGTAGGCCATCAGCGCGCTGCGATAGTTGATCAGCGCCGTTTCCAGCTGACGCAAGGCATCTTGCTGGGTATCGCCGAAATGCACATTCAGTGGCTTGAGGCTGGCGATGGCCGCGTCGAGTTGGCCGATGGCTTTCTGCTCGGTTTCGGCGTTGGTGGTGGCGGTGTAGCCACGCACTTCGTAGCGCGCGAGGATGAACGCTTCCTTGGCGAAAGTGATGGCCTGGAACTGGTCGAAACGCTGTTCGCTCATCGCCATCTGGTGGACGCGGGTGCTGATCGCTTCAATCAGGCTGTAAGCGGTCTGGGCGTTAGCGCCCATGGTCTCGCGCGCGGTGTTACCGGTGCGGTAGGCGTTGCGCATTTTGTTGAGCGACGTCTGGTACTCGGCGATGGTCGCGGCCTGCTCCTTGAGCAGTTTGACGTTTTCCGGGCTTTTGAAGCTGCTGATCAGTTGTTGCTGTTGTGCGGCGAAACCGTCGAGGGTGGTCTGCACATTCTGCGCGGCGGTCTCGTCGCCGTTGGTCAGCATGTATTGCAGGCGCACCACGCGCAGTTTGGTCAGGCCGGCGTTGAGCTGGGTGATGTCGCTCATCCAGTTACTGCGGTCAATCAGGCTGCCCAGGCTGGTCCAGCCGGTCAGGGCCAGTACGCAGGTCAGTGCCAGGACAAGGCCGAAGCCCAATCCCAATTTCAGGTTCACGCTGATGTTACCGAACCAGCTATTCATCACAATTCCTCCAGAAACGTTGGGTTTCTTGATCGTCGGTTAGGCTGGAAGATTGTTGTTTTTTTGAGCCAGCAAGGGTGTAGCAGGTGTGTATCGGCCGTAAATCCGAGAGCTGAAAGGATTTTGTCCGACGGAATTTGTAACAAGCCGATCCCAAGACTTTTTTCACATGGGTTTCACTGGCTGCCCACACGGGTGTCTGTAGCTTCGCCGCATCGAATGACAAGTGATGCTGGCTGGCGAGGCGGTTTTTGTGGAACTGAGACTGAGTCTGTTCGGCGCCAAGCGCTCGATTGATCTGAGCGGTTTGGCGCGTTTTCGAAACACTTGGGTCGTATTGGCGGCCTCGGTGTTGGTGATTCCACTGACCCTTTGGTTGCTGGCACCGGCGTCGGTGCCGGATCTGGCCCACGGCAACGTGGCCGGTGCGAAGGCGTTGGCGGCGGGGTGGGCCAAGGGCGACATGATCGTGCTGGTGCGCCACGTCGAGCGCTGCGATCACTCCAGTGCGCCGTGCCTGATCGGCCATGACGGCATCACCGACCGTTCGCGCAGTGCCGCCGTCAGTGTCGGTGCACAGTTCGAACAACTGGGCCTGAACAACGCCGACATCTACAACAGCCCGTCGCTGCGCACCGTGCAGACGGCCGGTTACATGTTCAATCGGGCCGCCAGTGGCGAAGACTGGTTGATGAACTGCAAGGGGCACATGTTGCAGGACGCGCTTTCCCACAAGATCCCCGGTCGTAACCTGATTCTGGTGACCCACAGCGAGTGCATGGGGCAATTGGAAAAAGATCTGAAAGTGCCGACATCCAACCTGGGTTACGGCGCTTCACTGTTTGTTTCCGCTGCCAGCCCGGCGGCTCCGAAAATGCTCGGCTTTATTGAGGCTTCCGACTGGCGCACGGTGAATACCCGATGAAATCCCGCTTCTACGTTTATAACTTCGGCATTCCGCTTGCCTGCGCGGCGCTGGTGTTCCTGATGTTCGACATGACTAAAATCGACATCGCCTTCAGCAATCTGTTGTTTGATCCACTGACCCAGACCTTCCCGCTCGACAAAATCCACTTCTTTGAAAAGCTCACGCACAAATGGGCGCGGATCATTCCCAACTGGACGGCGGAAATCGCCCTGATCGGTGCGATGCTGTCGGTGGTCTGGCCGTTGGTCAATGCACAGAAGCGTCCTCGACTTGGCGCGTTTCTGGAGCGCAGCAAAGTCGCTCCCGTGCTGCGATTCACCGCTGATCACCGTCGGGACTTTCTGTTTGTGGTGGTGGCGTTCGCGGTGTGTACGGGCGTGATCCATTTCCTCAAGTCGCACACCAGTGTTTACTGCCCGATCGAGACGACGTTGTATGGCGGAAAAATGGCCCATATCGAGTGGTACAGCAATTTCCAGCTGTTCCATGAAGCGGGTAGTGGGCGTTGCTGGCCGGGCGGCCATGCGTCCGGTGGTTTCACCATGCTGGCGTTGTATTTCGTAGCGCGTCGCTATCAGTGGCGTTTTTCCAGTGCCTTGCTGTGGGGTTCATTGTTGCTCGGTTTCGTCTACGGCACGACGCGGGTTCTGCAGGGCTGGCACTACATGTCCCACACGTTCTGGGCTGGAATCTTCGTGTGGTTGGCGTGTTTGCTGACGGCGCTGGCGTTTTATGGGTGGGCACGGCTGGCGTTGCCGGTGCTGGACAAGCAGTCTCAGGCCTTCAGCACGCAGCCAGAAGCGTCTGTCTGAGTCTTTGCGATCGCTACAGAAAACCCGCCTTTTACTGGCGGGTTTCTTGTTTGTACTCCCGCTAGTTCAATACCCGACGAAGTAGTACGCCTGCTTTCCAACCATCAACGTCTTGAGCACTTTCAACGGCGCAGCGGGTTCGCGGTCTGCCGCCATTATGGCGACGTGGGAGGAAGAGGCGGCGAGGAAGTCTCTCAACTGTGCATCGGTATCCAACCCCTTGAGCACGCGTTGGGTGTAGAACACGGTAGCGCCACCCAGACGTTCATTGGCCTGAAACAGGGCGATCTGATGCCCTTCGGCCTGCAGCGTCTGAATGTGTGCGGTCAGCGGCAGGAAAGAGAGTTTTTTATCAGCGTGGGGCAGCGCCCATTGCGCTGCGCCCAGGTAACTGACGATCACCAGCGTGAGGATGCTCATTGCCAGTGTCTGACGATGACGGGCGATTTTTCCGACGAACCCGGTGGCAGTTTCGTGCCGTTTCAATCGCTCAAACAGCACGCCTGCGTATTCCGCAGCAATCACCGCAGCAGCCGGTGTCATCGACATCAGGTACACCGTGCGCTTGCTCGATGCCAGGCTCAGCATGATGAATTGCACGATGATCCAAAGGCTGAAAAACAGCAGGTAACGATTGGCCTTCAGCTCTTTACGCACATGCCACAGCCCCAGGTACACCAGAATGTTCCACGGCAGGAAGGCTTCGGGCAGTTTGGCCAGGTAGTAATAGAACGGTTCGTAGTGCCCGGCCTCGACGAACGATCCGCTGAAGCGTCCGACACTGTTGGTCAGCAGCACTTCCTTGAGCGCTTGCACGCCGCTGTGCTGATAGAGTACGGCCAGCCAGATCAGCAGCGGAATCAGCCCGATTACCGTGAGCAACCCGGGCCTTAGCCAGTCGCCGACCTTCAAGCGCTTGTCCATCAGGTTGTCGGCCAGCAGATAAGCGAAAATCACTACCCCCGGCATCGCCAGCCCGAGCACGCCTTTACTCAATGTGGCGATGGCAATCCCGACGATAAACAGCAACGCATTGCCTACGCTCGATGCGCGTTGCCCCTGGAAAAACGCCAGCAACGCCGTGGTCACGCCGAGCGCGAGCAGGGCATCTTCGCCAACGCCGCGCACGTTGCTCCAGTAACTGGCCATGGTTGCCAGGAGAATTCCTGCCGTCCAGGCGACCATTTTTGGCCGTTCGAAGCGACGCAACATGCCGTACAGCAACATCACGCTGAGCAACCCGGCAACCGCTGACGCCAATCGCACCGCCCACGGCGAAACACCGAACACGCGCATGGCGCCAGCGTCCAGCCACAAACTCAGGGGCGGTTTTTCCAGAAACGGTTCGCCGAACAGACGTGGGGTTACCCAGTCATTGTCCAGGTGCATCTCCATGGCGATCCCCGCGACGCGAGCCTCGGTGGAGCCTTGCAATTGATGGTTACCCAGCGCGAAGAAAAACAGCAGGGCGGCAAGCAGAAACAGCGAAGTGGCGGCACGCGACATGGGTTTCAGGCAACCGGAAGGGGCGGGAAACCTGAGCATACGTCGCCAATGCTTAACAAATTGTGAACGTCAGCGTTTATTTCACGCCAGGCGTCGTGACCAGCGCTGATCCGGCGCTTCGAAGGCCGGATTGACCAACGCCGTCAGCACATGATCCTGCCAGCGTCCGGCAATGTTCAGGTACGCCTTGGCGTAGCCTTCACGCTCAAACCCCAGTCGCTCCAGCAAGCGTGCACTGCGATCGTTGCCAGGAATGTAGTTGGCCATGATCCGGTGCAGGTTCTGCGTCTCGAACATGTAAGCGATGGCCGCCTCCAGCGCTTCCTGCATCAAGCCCTGGCCCTGATGCGCTTCGTCGATGTGATAACCCAGATAACACGCCTGAAACGCACCGCGAATAATCCCGCTGAAATTGCAGGCACCGATCATCTGCTGGTCATCGGGTGTCAGCAGGGCGAAATGCATCGCCAGTCCCGCTTCAAACGCGCTGGCCTGAATGTCGAGGCGGCGGCGAATCTGTTCGGTGGAGAAGTAATCGGTGGTCCGGATCGGCGACCACGCCGCGAGATGGCGTTGATTGCGCTGGTAGAAATCACTTTCCAATGCCGCCTGATCCGGGGCAAGGATGGCCAGCGTCAGGCGTTGGCAGGGCAAGGTCAGCAGCGACATCGGGAGCTCCGGTTGGCGAGAAGTCTGCTGGCAGGTTCGCGCAATAACCTGGAGTACGGCAAGCGATGGTGGCAAAGGGAGCGTAAACACCAGGCAAAAAAAAGCCCGCGGGAGAGTGCGGGCGAACCGTAGTTTCTTGAATGAGCGAGTGGACTGTACCGGTTTGGCGCAGCGGCAGCAGTGAAGAAAAATTCATCTCGAGGCGCTGTCTCGATGTCGTTCCACCGGTCGATAAAACACAGGTCGACAACGAGGCCGGTGCAGGTTTTGCCCGTCAGTGGCGAACTTCAGGGTCGGGGGTGGCGCACGATCGATGGGGATCAAGATTGTCCCGCACCCGACAGATCACGATTTCGGCCAATGCACTCAGTTGCTTTATAGCCACCGCAACATGGCGCTGGGAACCGTCGAACTCATCAGCAAAGTTGGCGCTGATGACCGCAAGGGACTCAAGGAGGTCACTGGCATGCGCCAGCAGGGTTGTCGTGTCGACGTCGTCACGTACGCTGAGCATCTGCTTGAGGGGGATGGTGCGGCGGGGATTGCATCGGTTCGAGCTGGTGGCGTTGGGTTGCGGTTTCAGGCCGGCTGTTTGCGCCTCGGCAGATACCGGTCCAACAAGCGTAAGTCGGGTGATTTTTTTCATGACGTAGCTCCGTGGAATGAACAATCTCTGCGGTTGCGGCTGTCAAACCGTCCGCTGGATGGCAGCAATCGTGGAGGGTAATCCCCTGAAAATCTGTTCACCAGTTCATGAAAGTCGACGCGTATTGAGGGAAATTTCCTAGGATGCGAAATGTAGGAAGCGAGGTTGCGTGTAAGAACCTTCCCGTATGCCTGTCAGCGCTCGGTAACTTTATCTTCCCGTAAAATCCAGCCCGCCTCGCCAGCGTCCAACGTGTACTGAACCTGGCGCATTTTTCCTGTCCGGCCCGCGTTGGCGTCGGCGCTGTCGTAGAGCGGAAACCGCCGTACCAGCCCGTTCTCCACCACAGAAAATGAATCCTCTCCCTGATACCCCTCGGCGGTATTCGGATTGTCGCTGACTGGCGGCAGGTAAATAACGCTCAGGGATTTTTTATGGTTGGCCGAGTAGGCAATCAATTCTCCCGGCATGCCACGACCGGAGGCGCGCGTAAAAACGTAGATCTCAGGTGAGCCGTCGTTATTGAGGTCGGCGACTTCGGCACGGACGATCTCGCCGTTAAGCGGTCGGGTCATCGCCGAGTTGTCGATTTCCAACCCCTTGGGTTCGATGCGCAACGTGGGTTTGCCGTCGACAGTAGTCGCCTGCACATGAAAGTGGATGCCCTGCAACGCCAGGTTCTGGTCAAAGAGCGCGTGGTTATCCACAGCGTCGCCGTTGGCGAGAATCAGCGAGAGGTTGTAGTCGGCCACTTCATTGCGCCGAGCGGCATTGCGCATGAGATAGACCTGCACCGTGTATTCGCCATCGGCGGGTAACGAGCCGAGAAAGTGATTGCCCATCATCGAACCGTTGAACAGCGCGTAATCGGCGCCTTTGGCAGTGATGTTGAAGTAGGCGGAGGTGTTGGAGGGCTTGAAGTCCACCGTCAGGAGCTGCCCGGCCTTGGCATTGAGCCTGTACTGCGCCGTCTTGTAGCCCTTGATCGATTGTTTGAACTGCACGCTGCCATGGCCGCTTTTGTAGACGACCTGCTGGATCCTAGGCGCGCTGTCGGTGGTGGCAGCGTGGGCAGTCAGTGAAACGAGGGCCGCCAGTACGGCGCCGAGCCAGATATTCATGAGCGTCCTTCGGGTAATTGCCTCTGTGCCCCGAAGCATAGATCCGGCGCCGCACACCCGTCCAACCTGGCACCTAAGCTGCACTAGTGAGTCGGTGATGAGCTATTGAAACGGTGCTGAGGTGTGATCGGCAGAACACCGCGCAAGCGTTGCTGGGAAACCGTAAAAACTGGCTTGAATCAGATGCCCAGATACGACAAAGCCCGCACGGGGCGGGCTTTGTCGTTGAGAGTTGGTGGGCCGGGGTAATTTGAATCGGTTCAGTAGGATATTGATTTATAAGATTAATGACGGTTCTTTTTTTTAGTTGGAATACCAATTGGAATACCACGCAAATGGCATTCAACTTGACCATTCCGTTTGCGTCAGAGTGGAGCAGCACGCGTTATAGCTATGATTGGGTGGGCTGCCCATACCGTGCCGGTGGCGACAGGCAGAAATCGGCCGATTCAAGTAAAGGGGCGTTACGATGAGTGTCCTACGGACGTGGGAACGAAATAGATACCGCACAGAAGTCTCTGCCGCGTTATGGCCCAACCCACTCGGCCCGTTCTGGGGGGTTGTGCAAATCAGTTTCGATACCTCATGATGATGGTAGCAAAGAGACAGCTTTAAAGTTTCTCACGGTTTTGTACTGAGACTTCTGGCCGGAGGGCCGCATGGACGCGAACACTACTCCTCAATTGGGCAATTGCCACGACCCCCTTCAAGTGCCTGAACAGTTCGTAGTCCTTCCTCCTGAAGTGAGCGACGACTGGACCATGAGCATAAGCACCTATCAAAAAATCGCTAAGACGACGGACAAACTCCCGGATACGGGCTTGGAGCTTACGATCCTAGGCTTGTTCGGCGAGGTAGGTAGTCTGCTGAGCGCACTTAAAAAACGACAGCGTGATCGGGCGGCGTTCAAAAGGTACAACGCCATCATTCTCGAGGAGCTTGGCGATGTGCTTTGGTACTTTTCAAACCTCGCATCCCGTGCTCAACTCGATTTATCCACGCTTTCTCAACGGGTCTTCCGAGAAATCGAAGACTGGGACATCGTTGAGCCTTCGGAGCCAAACCTTGTATTTGGTGACATGCAAAGTCAGGTTGAGAAGCCTGTCTCGGAAGAGGCCTTTAGCGCCCAAGTTCTAACGCTCGCGGGATGCGTAGGCGACCTGCTAAACGATTTCAAGAACGACACGTTCACTAGAAATCGGGACAAGCTTTCGGCGCATCTGGTGGACATTTTCCGAGCACTGGTTGCTGCTGCAGACTCTGCCGGGGTGGATATGGATGCGGCCGCCCTTGGGAACCTCAAAAAAACGTTCAGCCGCTGGCCTGGGGAGATTACCTATCCCCCAAAAATTGATGCGGACATGCCAAAAAATGAAAGGCTGCCCTCGCATTTAGAGTTTTTCATCGCCGAAGAGAACATTGGCGGTAAGCAGTACGTCATTCAAAAGTGCAACAAGATCATCATTGGCGATCGCCTTACCGACAACAAAATGGAGCGTGATGACTATCGTTTTCACGATGTTTTCCATATCGCATTCGCCGTGCATCTAGGCTGGTCGCCTGTCCTAAGAGCTCTTCTTCACCTCAAGCGCAAAAGTGTTCCTGACCTAGACGAAAACCAAGACGGCGCTAGGGCCATCCTCATAGAAGAAGGCGTGGCCACGTTCATTTTTGGCCGCGGTCTTGAGTGCGATCTGTTTGAGGATGTCGATCACATCGACTACGACCTGTTGAAATCGATTCAAGAGTTCGTAAGGGGTTACGAAGTCGAGCGATGCGCCTTGTGGCAATGGGAGAAAGCGATCTTGGAAGGGTTTGATATTTTCCGGAAGCTCTCTACCTCCCGGAAAGGGTACATCACCGCCGACTTCGACAATCACACGATCAGCTTTCGCGAGGGTGACGACGAATAGTGAAAGTCGTCAGGTGGGCTGATTGAGCGGCATTACGGCATGCCGGTCCCAAGTCGTCGGCTACGAACCAAACTCGGGCCCCGACCACCGATCACTGTTGATCAGAAATAAAAACAACCGATACCGGGCAGTAGAAGGGGGGCCAATCATGAGCAGTCAAAAAGCGTGCGTCGTATTCACTACAGGAATGGACGCGGAAGCGCAGTCAGTCTCTCAGCAGCTTTTCGAGGAAGGTTTTGACGTTTGCACAGCCGAGGCTGAGCAGGAAGTCGTGGAAGCAGCGCAGGCGGCAGGGGCTATACCCGAAGAAATCAAAAGTTGCATCGACAATGCAGCCATCTGCATTTTTCTGATCCCGGAAGAAGGCTCTGACTGCCTGACAGCCGCAGCGGGCCACGCAGGGGCGTCAGGTAAAAAAATTGTTGCTGTCGCCGAAAATGTTGAATCCCTACCGCAAATATTCGATGACATCGCCAGTTCTGTACTCACCATCGACAGCCCGCAATTGAAAGATGTGATCCAGGGCAAGCAGGTCTGGGAGCAGGCTGATGGCTCCCCGAGTCCTAAACGAGATATTAACCGGGTCAAGTGTCAATGAGCCCAGTCCCAAAGGTCTTCTCGTACAAGCTGGTGAGGGATTATGGCTTCGCACCAAACCCATTTCATGGCATCTGCACGCTGGGAACATGCAAACCTCAAATCAGGAAGGCTGCCCGAGTAGGCGATATTGTGGTTGGCTGTGGCAGCGTAGGACTGAACCTGCCGGAAAAACTCATTTTTGTAATGAGGGTCTCTCAGAAGCTTTCGTTTCAGGAATACTGGGAGGACGAGAGGTTCAGAATAAAACGGCCCGATTTGTACTCAAGCAATAGCATGGCGTATGGGGACAACATTTATCACGTCGTGAACGATTCATGGGTCCAGGAAGACTCCCATCACAGCTTTGACGGCGGACTCATCAACCAAGCTAACCTGGTAAGGGATCTTGGCTCCGACAATGTGCTTATCGGAGAAGAGTTCGTTTATTGGGGAGCCAATGCGGTGGAGATACCCGCTTACCTGCGTAACTTCCAGGGCGAAGATCTGTACCCTCCAGCACGGAACTACCGATGCACGTTTTCGGAAGCGTTTAGGGTTGAGGTGGACACCTGGTTTAAATCGCTTCCTACCCGAGGCTTTCGAAGCCGGCCAGCCTCATGGCGATAACGCTCGGGGGGAACGCTAAATCGAGCTCGATCCCGCCGCCCTTCGCTGACAATCATATGCGTTGCAGGCTGAAACTGAGGTGTACTTCACCGTAACTGTAACGTCGAATCAGCACGTGCAAGCTCTAGCGCTGCTTGCACACCGTCGTCGGTGCGAAGGAAATTCGCTGGTGTGGTCGTGAGTGATGTCTCATCTCTTGAGTAATGAGGACGGAGCTCGCTCGATGATCATTGAGGAAGGTTTTGCAACCTGGCTTTTTAACCACGTTAAGGCTCACATCATCTATGTCCGAATCAGATAAGGCACTCGTGGTTACGGCATCCTCAAGCTGATCAAAAGCATGGCGGACTGCTATGAGATTGAGAAATTCGAGCTCTGGCTGTGGGAAAAAGCCATACTGACAGGCTTTTAGATCTCCCGAAATTTATAAACACACTGCGGCGGCATTGTGTTCGTCGGCGTGATTCCGCACATCATGCGTTTTGAACCTCCTGTAAAGAACGAGCAGCAATGACCCCTACAGCCTTTGTGAATGCCCTGTCTAAATTGAAGCTGGACAACGTATTCAATCCATACGCTGACAAGTGTCCGGTCCACGACCGCTCTGACGCCGTATCGGCGCGTCGTTGCAATCTTCGTGGCTATTTGAACGCCGCCGTAGAGATTGGCGTGGACACGATTTGGATGGGGCGCGACCTCGGCTACCGTGGCGGGCGACGGACAGGACTTGCACTTACGGATGAATACCATCTCTCCGAGATGACACAGAGATATCCGGGCTCAAATTTTAAGCAAGCGACCGTTGGTCCGGCGCTCGCAGAACGTACGGCCTCTGAAATCTGGTCAGTATTGCGAGCGGTTGATCTCCCGCCCCTGTTGTGGAACGTCTTCCCTTTTCATCCCCATGAGCCAGGAAATCCGTTCACCAACCGCAAGTTCACGGCCCGTGAACTCCAGCAGGTTGACGTACTGAATGAAATGCTGATCAAGTGGCTGAAGGTACGCCGCGTGGTTGCGATTGGGCAGGATGCATTCAATTACGCCAGCCGGTTCGGTGTTGAGGTGGTTGCGATTCGTCATCCCAGCTACGGCGGCATCAAGGACTTTCGCAATGGAATGAGCGCACTCTACGATATACCGATCGAGGTGCTCAATCCCAAGCGTCAGGCTTCACTTTTCTGAAGCTGGTCAGCATGCATCTTGAGTATTTTTTAGTAGAACGAGTGCTATCAGGCTGTTCACATCCGGGGAGGATGGGGGGCAGTACACGTCAGCATCCTGCAATCAAAGCCTGACTCGACTCTCACAAATCGGTGGGTTAGAACTGTGGCCGGAACTGGCGCTGCTTGTATGAATGTGGACGAGGTTTTTGTAAGTAAAGACATTTAAGTTGGCCCTAGCGCACTTTTATTAAGTGCACTAGGGAGGGGCGAACTAACGATCTACTGTAGTTTTAGCTCGATTTGATCGAGAAGGAAGCGAATATCCTCAGGCATTTGAGACGATTTGAATTTACAAGTAATGTTACGCAGGTGGTCTTTCGTTATTTGTAACCTGTCGATCCATAGTGCCATAAGAAACTCTAGAGCGGCTTCACCTTGATCGTTTTCGTGATTCTCTATGACGGAAATGAGTACGTCAGTCATCTTTTGGCTGAAATCGTTATCTATTGAATAGTTTAGCTCTGTAGGTGTGGCAGCGCGGAGCAGGCAGGCTTGAATCACACCATCGTTATATCTGTCAAAGCAGGCTGGACTAATAACGGTAGAATGATAGATGCTTGCCAATCCATTCTCGTCTGGTTTGGCTCTTAGATCATGCAGAATAGATTGAATTGTCCAGTAAACGTCAGCTTGCGTTGCTTGTTGATTGTCAATATTCAGGCCCGACCAAAATGCGAACGTATTTCTGAGTTTAAGTGTGTCACCAGAAGTGGTTTTCAAGAACAAGTCGTTTGAGCCTTCTGCCTCTCCCGTTAAGGCGACGACCCTTTCTGTCAGAGCTGCTGGTAACTCTACGGTTTCCCCCGAAAGCTGATCACCTGCAAATTTACTAAGGTGGAACTCCTCGGCATCCCAAGCCGTTTTGATTTGGGCGACAATGCGCGGTAGTGGGCATTCGCGTAGGATAATTAGGGTGTGCCCGCCAAGCTGTAGGTCTTTTCGCAATTGATCCAATATGTCCATGCTTGGTACTTTGGAAAAGCCCACTAGGTAAAGGATCGACGAGGATTTGGCAATACAACGAAGCCTGCGAGACGCGTCCAAGAGCTTGCGGCCAGAAGTGATCGCTCCAGCTACGACCACCACAGATGCGGCATCGTTTAAGGAGTCCCCAACTAAGTCTGCCATCCTACTCCAGGTAATGTTTTCGTTGTTACTTACGATTGATTTTAGTGACTCCATAAGTGCGGTCGAGCCAGGATCATCTAAAGCAATGACTTTTCCAACGTCACGGGAAAAGTATTTTTTTATGGCTTTTTCAAATTCGCCGCTGAATTCTTCTGTTGGGGCTTGAAGATACAAGCCAACATCTACATAAAAGTGTTCCTTGGAGTCGGCTCTAATATCTGAAGCTTTCCTCCACTGGAGCAACCCTTTCGCGGCAAAATCCTCGAAAAATTTAGCCCGTTTGCCTGTGAAATCGGTTTTCTTTATTATCAGCTGAGCATTTGTGGGAGTCTCAGGAAGAAACTGATCGCCTACGATTTTTATGAGCCTAGAACCGCGAGCGCAATCAGCGCAATCTTCAGGTTTGGCTGATGATGCCTCAGCGGGAATGGCATCTTTAACATCGTATATGCCGATCTGATCTCCGATAAGCTTGCTGTAGAATAGGGTCACTACTTGACTGTTCGGAAATGTTGTTCCGTTCAATATTTTTGAAGCTAAGCCACCGCTGGTAGTTGCGGAAATCAAAACCAGACTTTCAGGAGCCTCTACGAAATCGAAGCTTTGATTTACGGCAGTGTATGACTCATAACTCTCGATCAGAGGCACGCGCCCACCGTATCGGCCTGACATAAGAACGGCTTTGCAAACTAAATAAGAAATGGAGGATGTGTCAACGTATATTCTATTTGGTTGTGGTTTAAGTAATGGGAGTAAAGATATAGCTAAAAAGGCGACTTCTTCACCAGCTACTAGTAAATTTGATGCGCGAATGAATGCATTGCAGTGGTCGTTAGAAGGCTTTAAAAAGTGAAAGTTTGGTGAGGATGAAATAAGGCCTTGCCTTGTCTTGAAAATTCTTAGCATTCCTGCCTGAAGAATGTTGTTCTTCAAGGTAAGGGAGACGGGGCTTTCATCCCTGCAGAAGAAAAACTCGCCCGAGGGATTAAAAAATATGGGTATAAATTTTTGCGCTGGATCGCCTACAAACGAGTCGAACTCACTCATAAGTGATGTATCGTTAAGCAAGCTGAGCAATGTGTTCCGCTGCGAATCTGTACTAAGCACGTATACAGCACTCGGAAGCAGATTGTTTTCTACATCTGCTTTAATTGTTTTAATGATTTGATCTGGAACTACAGTTGTCGTGCAGGAGATTAATAGCGCCGGTCTGGATTCTCTGTGTTCAAAGCGAAATGCAAAGCACTGGCTCATTGCTTTTCCTCCAGCGGTATCAGAAATGTCACCGATACGCCGACCACTGGTAGCATTGGTGTGAGTTCAGCCTGTGCAGGCTGTTCTGTTGTCCAGTCAAAGAATTCACAAGGGTCGTCGGGCACATAAGGCTGAGTGACAAAATCACGGTAAAGTGAAAGTCGTCCGCTTCTAACTCGCATGAATCCATTTAGCTTGGTTAGCCGATCCATAACTACAGGAAGTCCATGCCCTTTGTTTACATTGGCTGAGGATGTTTGTCGTGAAGTAAAACACCTCTTCAAGATAGAGTACTCATGATTGATGTTGTCGTTTGTTTCTTGATCGGACTGGTCGGACTGATCAGCGCACCAGCGCTTATAGTAGCCGAGCCCTGAGTCAATAATGCTAATCTCAATAAATCGTCTTCTATTGTTTTGATTGTTTTGAGATTGCAGGTAAAGCGATAGTCCTTTCTCTGACTGGGCTCTTTTATCTATCGCTGCCTTGGGTAGATTTATCCCGTTACTATAAATTACGCGCTGCCCAGGCTTTAGCCAATCGCTACGAGTTTTGTCTTTAGTGCCGTGTTCATGGCTATTCATGAATAGTTCGAAAAAGATTCTGCCAAGATGGCTCATGTCTTCTTCAGCTAGCTGTTTGGTTGCGCCCATAATATCTATAGATTTGTTGACCATAGATCGAATTACTGTTTCTATTTGGGCAAGTTGTCGTGGTTGTGGTTTCTCATTCTGTGGGTGTGTATAGAAATTCTTGTCGAACCCTTTTGTACTGTGATCCACAAAGGCAAACCAGCAAAGCGGCCCACGCTGCTGGCCGAACTTACTCTTGCCTTGCCCCTCAATAATCTCGCTGGCGGCCCTGTTTACTATAGGGCGTAAGTCTGTTGAAGCGTTAGAGTCAGTTATTCTTTTACTCAGCATAGATGCACAAAATTTGTGTGGTTTGCTTACCGCTTCTCTAACCAGATCATCCGCATCTGCCGGGTTACCACCAACAATAATTTCTCTGTACTCACGGGATCGGCCCCAGGTATTAATGGCTTGGATAGCGGCAGCGACACCGCCGAAATGTGAGTTACTGACTTCGACCGGGAGGTATAGAGGGGCTTCTTGGGGTGCATCCGCGAGCTTAGCGATGAACTCCTCGCAGCTATCAATCGTCAGGTCTGTGGAAAAATTCAGCGCCATCTGTACCTCTGATCTATTTGGGAAATAGCTCGATTGAGCGGGTCCGTAGGTTTGGTCCGTGGTTGGAAAGGGTAACGGCTCTATCCAGCATGGGCGGTGTCGGGATGGAAAGCTAGGACTTGGGCCCATGATCATCGGGATCTGGGCCGTCATCAGGAACAATCGTGTCAGCGATATCAGGGGGTAACTGGGCGTGCTGCGGAGCATCGGATGCCGCAGGCGAAAACCGGTAATTTGAAGGCTATCACTTCCCCTTGAAGAAAATGCTTGACCCGCCTTTGCTGGATAGGACACAAGTACTTCCCGGTAATACCTCGGCCGAGGGAATCGATCAGCTGATTAACCTTCTGGGAATCCGGCTCCTAGAAAATCTTCACTCCCTTGGAACCGTAAATCAGCATCAACAATCCATTGCTAAGCGCCGTTGATAGCGGGAGTAAACTCCCCCCCTTCCATCGAAAGGATAGATTTTAACGCCCTACCGTCATCAACTGTGCATACGCCGCCAGCGTTTATGCCGGAGTTACATTATCGGCTCTAACTTGAAACTCCAATTTCACAGAGGTGCAAGATGATCCATATTTCACCCCGCTTTGCACCTCGATGACTTTCACCAAAACACAACCTTGATCTGAAAGAAACGACACGATTCCTCCTTCTGGAACAATCACTTGTTGCTGGTAGTCTAAAGCAGTCGCATCATCAATTTGACTGAAGTTACTAGCGTATCTAGCAATGGCAACCTTATATCCGCGCCATGCGTAAGCATTTATTTGCTTTATACCTATGAGTGTCCATCGGGTCCTAATACTCCTTGGATCAGTGGCGCTGAAGAAAATTTCAAATTCGCCATCCTGAAGCGTGTAGTCGAACCTATGCCGTCCAGTGGGGCCTACTCCCCGTCTAAAATTTTCAACGAACCCGGAGTTCAAATCATCGATTATCTTTCTCAGGTCTGGATCAAAGTCTCGTAGGGTGACACCCGCTTCGATAAGGGCCAACCAGCCTTTCCGGTTTATTTGCGGATTGGGGTCGTACGATCCGATGACGACGCTGTGCACATTCAAATCTGCCAGCAAGGCAGAACACGGCTGTTTTTTTGATCTTACCTCTACACATGGCTCCAGAGTCGTATAGATAGTCGCGCCGGCCAGAGATAGGCCTTTGGCCGTAGCTGCCTCAACAGCAACTCTTTCGGCGTGGACACGGTCGCGGCGATGACCAACTGAAAGTATTTCCCCGTTTTTAACTACTACAGCCCCTACCTTTGGGGTCCCCTCGCACCGCTGCATTTCTTCAATCGCCTGCTCCATGAATTCACGATCTTCGGACTGCCGATGAAATGAGGGGATTATTTCGTCCTTCATATTATTGCTCTCTAATAGCTCCGTTCAGGTGAGGCTGATTATCCATCAGCATCCGCCGCCAATACTACGCGTCAAAATCGGTTGTGATTGCCAGGCAGACTGTCTATCCATCAATCATTCGGCGTGTGTTTGCCTCTGAGTCGGCCGTAGCCAAACCCTCCGATCCAGCGATCTTTGATCGCGCCGATCGGAGGGTTCACCCGCTCTTTCTCGAAGCCGACTCATTCCACCCTCCCATTTCAAATGTGATTAGCGCCACATCTTCTTTAACCCGAGTAATTGCCCGCGATCTCTATCGAGCGCAATGCAGTTTCAGCGTCAGAGCGGAGCTTGTCGTAGGCCTATGGCTAGAGAGGTGGCGACAGCGGCGACACCGGCGACAACCCACGCAGAACGGGGTCTTGCGCGTGGCGACAGTCGCCACTTCTGTCGCGCTTTGGCCGTAATGCTTGACCGTGTTTTCGAGTGGGTATAACAATTGGCGCACGGATCGCTGTCGTTGACAGCACCAGCCCAGGTAGCCAGAACCTTCAAGGCTACGTCACTTGCGTGGTGGTTCTCCCGAAGTGCGATTAGCGTCCGGCGGCTCGCACGGTCACTCCCCAAGAGTGATGGGTGCTCACTCGACCTATCTGCCCACTGCGGCAGACGATGGACCTACCTCGCTGCGTTGCAGCAACCTCACCTTTCGGCACACTTCGCTGCGCCAGACTGCGCCCGTCTCTTTCTCCTGGAAAGAGACGGGCGCTCGTACCACTGCTGCAAGCCACGTCGTACAGGGCACTGCCGCAACTCTCCTCGTGACAATCGGCCTGACAAATCCGATTCGTCGCCATCCGCAACGACACAGGCACCGGTGCCGCAGCCAATGGAAAGGCTGCACCTGACTGACAGTCAGGCATGCCCCAGGTGTCTAGGTCTTTGCCTTCTCCCCCCAGGATCTCTAGCTGCCGAACTCGTCAGTCGGCACAGCCTCCACCCGCCCGCATTTTCGGATGCGTCTAAGGAGGCCAGATTCATGGGTTCATGCCCTTGCTCCCGGTCGTAAGGAGCCGTTCGTTCCGCGTCAGTGAACACCTCACAGGCCGCAGGGGCCTTGATCCCTGATAACACTCAACAGCCGTGGCGGGACTACGTGAGGACAACTAGCAATGAACGAGGAGAGGGCCCATGCAGCAGTTAGATCCGAAGCTTGAACTCCCACGGTCCCCCCGACCGTTAATCGAGGCGAAGCCTGTGGCTGAGCCCTATCCTGTCCAGGCACTGGGTGGAATTCTTGGGCCCGCGGTTGAGCGCATGGCCGAGGTCATCGGCGTGCCCCGGGCACTGGCCGCGCAATCGGTATTGTCCGCCTCGGCACTGGCCACCCAAGGTCATGCAGGCTTACAGCTCGACGGGAGAAACTATCCGCTGTCGCTGTACCTGATCACAGTGGCCGCATCTGGTGATCGCAAGACCGCAGCAGACCGATGTGCATTGCTGCCAGCACGGCAATGGGAGCGTGAGCAGTGGCAGCGCTATCGCGAACAACTTGTCCGTTACCGTGCCGCACAGCGACAGGCGCAGCGTATCAATCCTGCCGATCCCGACCCCACAAAAAGCGCACCGCTCGAAGCGGAGCCTTCGGCCCCTCGGTTGATCACCACGGACCCGACTATCGAGGCCCTGATCAAAGGCCTCTGTCACGACCTGCCGAGCATGGGGTTGTTCTGCGATGAAGGGGGGCAATTCCTCGGCAGCAGCACCATGAGTCGGGATAACCGTTTGAAAGCGGTCACGACCTTATCGTCACTCTGGGATGGCAGTCCGATAGATCGCGCGCGCTCCATGGCCGGCGAAAGTCTGCGAGCGTATGACCGACGCGTGAGTCTGCACCTGATGCTGCAACCGTACTTGGCCATGCAGTTGCTCAGTGACCCGTTGCTGCAGGGGCAAGGCATCCTCGGTCGCTGCCTCATGACCTGGCCTACCAGCCTGGCCGGACAACGCAGTTACCAGGCTGTCGACTTGTCCAAAGACGCTGCCCTAAAGCGCTATCACCACCGCCTTTCGGCCCTGTTTTATCAGCCGTGGTCACTGTCTCCTGATGGTGCTCTGCAGCTATCACCGCTGACCCTCAGTCCGTTGGCTCGTCGTCGCTGGATTGATTTACACGATGCCATCGAAGCTCAGTTGGGTGAGTTTGGCGAGCTGGCCAGCGTACGGCCCAACGGATCGAAGGCTGCCGACAACCTGCTGCGTGTCGCCAGCATCCTGGCAGTGGTGGAGGAGAGCAGCGTCGTGGAGGTCGACCATATCCAACGGGCCTCGGCCTTAATCGGCTACTACCTCACCGAGATCCAGCGCCTGACCGAACAGGAACCGGTGTGCCGGGTAAAAGAGGAGGCTGACCGGCTGCTGCGTTGGCTACAGGTCAAAGATTGGAAGCGTTTCAGTATTCGAGACCTGAATCGCAATGGCCCTCGCTTTGCTCGTAAGAGCAGTCGCCATGCCACCAAGCTACTGGTCGAGTTGCTTGATCATCATTGGCTGATCACCGACGGCCACACCTTCGAGGTGCGCCATGTTCAATCTTGATGAAGCGCTGCGCAACCATCTGGCTCAGCGCCAAAAGCAGCCGAAAGTGCGATTTGTCGCCGCTACTGTCGCCACATTGTCGCCACGCTCAAAGCCAGGCAGGGCAAGGGTTGTCGCCGCTGTCGCCGATGTCGCCAGCCTCCGTAGAACTATCACCTCGACGACAGCCATCATTCAATGGTTGAAAGAAGAGGGCGCGCAGCTCTACGTCGTGAACAATTCGCTGTATTTTCGCCCGACTGACTGGGATCAGCTCGCCATCATGAGTGCGCACTGGCGAGCTCTTTTGCATGCTCTCACTGCAGTCGATCAGGAGCAGAAAAATGGCTCGGGTCGGTAAGCGAGCTGGGCGTAATTTTGGCTTCGGTCGCCAGCTCAGCTATGCCGGACCGCAAGCCCTGAAAGATCTGTTTGGCGACGGTCATTTTGCTACCGTCAAAGCCCATAGCGATCGCTGGCATGCCTTCGTGCGTTGGTGTCGATCCGAGGAAGGGCCGAGGCTTAATGACGCGCGACAGATCGACCGCGAGATCCTGATGCGGTACGCCACTTATATGAAGGAGCAGGTTGATCAGGGCAACGTCGGCATCGCCACCGCGCAGAATCGCCTGTCCAGTGTGAACCGAACGATGGCCGCGCTGCGCGGTGATCAGTACGTAAAAATCCCAAGTCCGAGTAAGGCGTTAGGCCTACAGCGTTCAAACGTTCGTAGTGAGGTACCGCAAGGTCAAGACCGTGTGCTGGTCAGGCTGATTGCGCAAGCGCTTTCAGACCGTCAGCAGGCAAGGGTGGGGGCCATTTTGCTCCTCGCCCGGGAGACCGGCATGCGCTTGCGTGAGGCGATCTTGGCGGATCTGCCCCGACTGCAACGTGAGGCCGGGCAACTGGGCAAGATCAACATCCAGGATGGCACCAAAGGTGGGCGGTCAGGCGCATCGGCATCGCGTTGGATTGCTGTCACGGATAAAGTCCGCGACGCCCTCGACAGGGCTAGCGAGGTTTCACCCAAGGGCAGTCGGAACCTATTAGCACCCAACGAGAGCTACAAAGACTTTATGCAATCATTTGTGCGACCGGCACGGGACCTCCTGCACGAGCATGGATTGAAAGGCTTTCATGAGCTGAGGGCGGCTTACGCCTGTGAGCGTTATGAGCAACTGACTGGCTTCGATACACCCGTCAATGGCGGTCGTGTTCATCGAGAAGATCGAGAGCTTGATCAGCGTGCACGACAACAGATCAGCCACGAATTGGGACATAACCGCAGCGATGTGGTGAGTGCCTACATCGGAGGTCGGCGATGAAGTCCGAGTTCGATATAGCGTTGTTTCTGAGTCCCGTGCTCAAAGGTGCGCATGCCACGCGGCAGCGACATATCAGGCAGGCAGAAAGGATGCGCGATGCGATTCGTGAGCGCTGGAGTTGTGCGACCCCCTGGTCCTGGAAGGAAAAGCACACCAGATGGTTTTTAGAGCACTATCTGCGTAGTTCAGCACCAGCGACGGTCTATTACTATGAGTTAACAGCAGGGTTGATCCGCCGCAGAAAGGCGCAACTCGTGGTTGTCTGATAGACGCTTTTAAGCGGGAGCCCCTGAGTATGGGAATGCGGAGCCTTCCCATACTCAGGGGCTTGGCCGAAGAAGCGCAGGCATGCGATAGATTTAACGAGAGTCGTCACTTCTGTCGCCCTGCAGCACGACACGGATTGTCGCCGGCGTCGCCAACCTTTGGATGCTCAGCGTATCGGCACGACGTTGCGGTCCCTGGTTTGATTGATGGCGGATGCCGACAGGCTGCCGGTGGCTGCCTTCTGGATATGTTCACTCCACCAGGCCATCATCGGGCGCCGGCGTTCGATGTAATCCGCCCGGTTGTAGGCGCTTCGAACTTCGTCTTTATCGACATGCGCTAGCGCGACTTCGATCAGCTCCGGATCCCATCCATGCTCGTTCAGGATTGTGCTGGCCATGGAGCGCATTCCGTGGCTGACCAAGCGGTCCTGAAAACCCATTCGTTTCAACGCCATGTTGGCTGTTTGGCTATTCGCGTGGGTGCGCGGGTTTCTATCTGACGGGAACACATATTCTCTGTGGGCGCTATGGGGCTTAAGTGTCTCCAATAACGAGAGTGCATGTTCGGTCAGCGGGATTGTGTGCGGACGACGCTTTTTCATTCGCTCCGGAGGGATGGTCCAGATGCGTTTGTCGAAGTCGATATCTGCCCATCGGGTGGTCGCCGCTTCGGAGGGGCGGGTCATGGTGTGCAGCTGCCATTCGATCAGGCAGCGGGTCGTCCGCTTGATGCTGGCGTTCGCGATTTCCATCATGAGTTCGGGAAGCTCATCAGCTGGTAGCGCGGCCATGTTCTCTTTTTTGGGTTTCTTGAAGACCGCTCGAATGCCGCTGAGAGGGTTGGCAAAGATCATTCCGGAATTGACCCCGTAGGTCATGATCTCGTTAAGGCGCTGGCTTACCCGCTTCACGGTCTCGAGGCTACCTTTGGCCTCAATCGGCCGAAGGAGCTTGATGACCATCGGGGCATTCACTTCTGATAACGGCGTTGATTTCATGCTCGGAAATACATGCAGCGTGAGTGAGCGCCAGATGTCTTCGGCATACGCTGGGGTGACAGAATCCTTCTTCAATTCGAACCACGCGGTGGCTACGTTCTCGAACGTATGTTCCGTTTCCGCTCGTTTGGCTTCCTGCAATTCATTACGCTGAGCTTTGGGGTCAATGCCCTGTGCAAGCAGCTCTCTGGCCTCAACGGTTTTCTTCCTGGCTTGCGCAAGAGAAACCTCGGGATAGGAGCCGAGTGCCATGTTGATTCGGTTCTTGGTTACTGGATGCCGGTAGTTGAAATTCCACTGCATCGAGCGATTGACCCTGACTCGCAGCTGGAGCCCGTCGCCATCGGTGAGGACGTAATCCTTGTCTTTCGGTTTGACCGCCTTGAGCTGGCGGTCGGAGAGGCGGGTGGTTTGAGCGCACATGAGAAGTACTCCATGACACCTTTTGGTATTCCCAAGATTAGCGCCGGGTAGCCGGGAATACCATTGGGAATACCAAACCGCCTGGAACTCAAAAAACCTGGAGCGCCCCCCGCAGCCCTGAAACCCCCGTATTCACTGGATTTCAGGCACAAAAAAAGACGTCCGTGGACGTCTTTAGATGATGAAGTGGTGGAGCCGGGGGGATTTGAACCCCCGTCCGCCAGTACTCCGCTGTCGGTACTACATGCGTAGCCGTGTCTATTAAGTTAACCCTCAGCGACCCGACGGGCAGGGTGCTTTGGGCGAGTTGTGTAAGTTTTAGCCGCTTCGTCCACAACGTACTGCACGGCGATTCTGTTCTATATGACAATCATTTTGGGTTTACAGACATCCCCTGATGATTGCTGGACCCGAAGGTACCAGAAGGGAAGGCTAAGGCTGCTTACGCAGCGAGAGCGTATTCCCCGTAGGTTTCGTCATTGGCAACTATAAGAAGTTGCAACAGTGGATTTACGAGTTCTGTTACCAACTCGGCATGCACCTAAAGTTTCGCAACCGGCGTCGAATCCTAAACGGCCCCGAACTCATTGCTCTGTACATCTTGATGAGCAACAAGCCTGCGCAGTGTACGCCAAACGACAGGGGAAGGCCAACCCGAAGGTTGGCCACGCTGTCATTAGTTGGCGGGTTCGTTGGCCAGATTGTCTACGCGTTGCAGCGCTTGCGTGGCCGAGGCGATGCATTTCTTGTCATCACCCGCTTTTTGCGCCATCTCCGCGTCGCCCTGCATGCGCTTGATGTCCATGGTGGTGTTTTCCGACGTGGCCGGGAGGGACGTGACCTTGTCTTTGAGTTCTTGCAGTTTTGAGGTGCACAGATCGTTGTCCGCAGCAAACACGGGGGAGGCCAGCAGTGCGGCGGAAATAAACAAACCAGCAAAAGCAGTGCGTTTCATGGGTATCTCCTTGAACAGTTGGTCTCGGTGCTGCCGGACGATCTGGCGGCTCTGCCGAGGTCGGAACAAGCCACGTTCGTTTAGGGCTTGATTAATCGACTGCGGCTGCGCAGAGGAATTCGTTTTTTTTTACGTTCGGTATGAAAAAGCCGAAACACCTCTCTGCTCGCCTTGAAAAGGGGCGAAATAGCCCCTTTTCAATACAAATGGATCAGGCAGATTTGGCTCGTGTGACTCGATCGACCAGATAAACCAAGCCGTGATAGTCGATCCCGCCATGCTGCGTCAGGCCGATTTCGCACGTGCGGCTGGTGGAAATCCCTTCACTGCAATGCTGCACTGCGTCCTTGAGTGTGCGCAGCGAGTGGCTGTTCAGTTCCGGTGTGGTGAAGCCCTTGTCGCCGGCAAAGCCACAGCAATGAATACCCTCCGGAATCACCACGGTTTTGCTGCACTTGCGCGCCAGATCGATCAGCGCCTGGCTTTCGCCCAGATGCTGAGTGCTGCACGTCACATGCACTGCAATCGGTGCGTCCTGAGGCGTGAAGTCCAGCCGATCAAGCAGGTGCGTACGGATGAAACGCACCGGGTCGTACAGATCCAGACGCACATCGGCGACGTCCTGCACCAGTCGCAACGTACACGGACTGGTATCGCAATAGATCGGATCAAGCCCGCCGCGACTGGCGTGGAGCAAGGCGCTGATGAGTTCTTGCCGCTTGTGTTCGGCCTGCTCCGCATAGCCCTTTGAAGCGAAGGGCTGACCGCAGCAGAGGTTGTCCTGATTGTCCGGGAAGACGACCTGGTAACCGGCCTTTTCCAGCAAACCACGGGTTTTGTCATGCAGCGACATCTGCTCTTTATCGCCCGCCGCCGGGCCCATGACCCGCGACACACACGCCGCCAGATACACCACGCGTGGGCGTTCGTCCGACACGCTCGGGCTGAAGCGGATGGCTTTCTCCGGTTGCGGCATCGCGCTCGTCCACAGAGGCACTTGGCCCTTGGACAGGCGCGTCAGCGTTGCCGAAAGCTTGGTCAGACGCGGCGCACCGAGCAGCATTCGCGCGCCGTTGGCTACGTGCAGGGTGAAGCGTGCCCCTTGCAGGGTCTTGGCGAAATTTCCTTCGATCCAGTCGGCAGTTTTCTGATGCGTTGCGTGTCGACCGCGAAGCTTTTTCACCAGTTCGCCGGTGTTGATGCCTACAGGGCATCGTTGCGCACACAAACCCGTCGCGGCGCAGGTCTCGATGCCTTGGTATTCGTAGGCTTCTTCCAGTTCGGTGGTGTCGATGCCGGCACGTTTTTTCGCCTGAATGTCGCGCCAGATCACGATGCGCTGGCGTGGGCTGAGGGTCAGGCCTTTCGACGGGCAGACCGGTTCGCAGAAGCCGCACTCAATGCACTTGTCCACAATCTCGTCGGCCGCCGGCAGCGGTTTCAGGTGTTTGAGGTGGATCTGCGGGTCTTCGCTGAGTACCACATCCGGGTTGAGGATGCCGTTGGGGTCGAGCAGGCGTTTGAGCTGCCACATCAGTTGATACGCGTCGCTGCCCCATTCCAGCTCAACGAACGGCGCCATGTTGCGCCCGGTGCCGTGTTCGGCCTTGAGCGAGCCGCCGAACTCCACGGCCACCAATTGCGCGACGTCGTCCATGAACGCTTGGTAGCGTGCGACTTCTTCCGCGCTGTTGAAGCCTTGGGTGAAAACGAAGTGCAGATTGCCTTCCAGTGCGTGTCCGAAAAGGATCGCTTCGTCGTAGGCATGTTTGTCGAACAGTTCGATCAAGCGGTTCACACCGATTGCCAGTTGCTCGACCGGGAAGGTCACGTCTTCGATGATCACCGTGGTACCGGTTTTGCGCACGGCGCCGACGGCGGGGAAGGTGTCTTTGCGGATTGCCCAGAGGCGGGCGTTCTCGACCGGGTCTTCAGTGAAGTCGACCTGTTTCTCCACCGGGAAACCACTGAGTGACGCCATGATCTGCGCCAGTTGTTCCTGCAGTAATGAGGAAGAAGCCGCGCGGGATTCGATCAATAACGCACAGGCATTGTTCGACAGTTGCTGTACGAAAGCAGGCATACCCGGTTTGCTCTGCACCGAACGCAGGCTGCGCCGATCCAGCAGTTCCACCGCCGACACCGGTTGGCTTTTCAGTACGGTGACCGCGTTGCAGCAGGTTTCCACATCCGGGAACACGATCAGCGCCGAGGCCTTGTTCGGATGATCGATAACGGTGTCGTAAGTCACCGCGCTGATAAAGCCGAGAGTGCCTTCGGAACCGACCAGCAAGTGGCTCAGGATATCCACAGGCTCATCGAAGTCCACCAAGGCGTTGAGCGACAGGCCAGTGGTATTTTTCAGACGATATTTGTGGCGGATTCTCGCGGCCAGTTCGGCATTGGCGCGAGTCTCGCGACCGAGCGTCGCCAAACGTTCGAGCAGATCGCCGTGGCTCGCGCGAAACGCCGCCACACTGTGGGCATCTTCAGTATCAAGGCGCGTGCCGTCGGCCAGAACCAGGCGCAGGCCGGCCAGGGTGTGATAGGTGTTTTGCGCGGTGCCGCAGCACATGCCGCTGGCATTGTTGGCCACGATGCCGCCAATTTTGCAGGCATTGATCGAGGCGGGATCGGGGCCGATCTTGCGTCCGAATGGCGCCAGCCAGGCGTTGGCCTGGGCACCGATCACGCCCGGTTGCAGACGGATTTGCGTGCCCTGGCCACGAATTTCGCGAGCGTTCCAGTTATCCCCAAGCACGATCAAAACCGAATCGCTGATCGCCTGCCCCGACAGGCTGGTGCCGGCGGCGCGGAACGTGACCGGTACACGGTCGCGTTGAGCCAGTTTCAGCAGGGTCACCACTTCGTCTTCGGACTCGACGCGGATCACCAGTTTGGGGATCAGCCGATAGAAACTCGCGTCGGTGCCAAAAGCCAGGGTCGATAGCGGATCGTCAAAGCGTCGATCAGCCGGAATCAGTTGCTGCGCATCGCGCAGGAAAGCCGCCGGTAGACTCATCGGTCCTCCAGAATCAATACCACCAGGTCTTTCGGGCCGTGGGCGCCATAGGCCAGCACTTGTTCGATGTCAGCGGTTTTCGATGGGCCGGACACCAGCAGCGCGTTGGTCGGCATGCCCTGAGCCCATTCAAATTCTTGCTGCACCTGATAGAAGTTGTCGCGGATTTCGCTGGCCTTGAGCAGAGCGAAATGCACCGGCGGCACCAGGCTCATCAGGCGCGGTTCTTCGCGGGTCGGCCAGAGAATCAGGCTACCTGTTGCCGCAATGGCGCCGAGGGTGCCGGTGAGGCTGGCCGGGGTGTCGTTGAACAACTCGGCTTTCCATTCTTCCATCGGCCGGTTGTAGGATTTCAGCGTTGGCAGGTCAGGATTGTTCGCCCAGTGCTGTGTGACTCGTTGCCCGTGCGCTGTCGTCGGTGCGATCAACAGGCTGGGCAATTGACGGTCGCGCAGCAATTGCTGGAGCAGTGCCGGCCACTCTGCGTCTGAGGTCAGATGGATTTCGGTGTGCACCGCTTCCATCAGCTTGCGCAGTTGCGGGATGCGTTGTTCGGCGCTGTAGGTGTAAGGCTGAGTCACCAGATCGACGTCGAAGTCGTCAGCAATCGGCGTGGTGCCGGTCAGACTTTTGCGCAGTTTGCCGAGGATATTTTGCTTGGCACTCATCAGCGATCTCCCTGTTTGGCCAGATGCTCGCGGGCCATGTCATGCAATGAGCGGGCGGCGGGTTTCGGTGCACTGTGGTTCTGCGTCCATGGGCCGACATTGCTCGGCGCCAGGGCGCGCAGGCGCGTGGCGAAGAAACCGAATAACCGATACAGGGTCGGCGAGCTGTTGAGTTTCGCCCAGGCGTTCCAGATGAAACGTTCCTTGCGCGAGTACTTGCTGCCCTGACCGCGCATCACTTGATGAGGGCTGTCGGGGGCTTTGACGTTCTCTTCGCGTAGGCGACGCAGCAATGCCGGGATAGGAATTTTTACCGGGCACACTTCGCCGCACGCGCCGCACAACGACGAGGCGCTCGGGTGGTCTGGAACCTTCGCCAGACCGACCATGTGCGGGGTGATGATTTTGCCGATTGGCCCCGGATACACCTCACCATAGGTGTGACCGCCGACCCGGGTGTAGACCGGGCAATGGTTCATGCACGCGCCGCAGCGGATGCAGTTCAAGGTCTGGCGCAGTTCACTGTCGGCGAAGGCTTGGCTGCGACCGTTGTCGAGCAACACCAGATGCACGTCCTGCGGGCCGTCGAGTTCATGTTCCTTGCGTGGACCGGAGATCATGTTGACGTAAGTGGTGATTGGAATGCCCAGCGCCGAGCGGGTCAGCAGCGATAGCAGCGGGACCACGTCGCGCAGGTTTTCCACGACTTTTTCGATACCGGTGACGGCGATGTGGACGGGGGGCACGGTGGTGGTCATGCGCCCGTTGCCTTCGTTTTCCACCAGCAGCAAGGTGCCGGTTTCGGCCACGGCGAAGTTGACGCCGGAGACGCCGATGTCCGCTTCGAAGAATTTCTGCCGCAGGACTCTGCGACCGATCTGAATGAGTTGGTCAACGTCCTTGGTGTATTCCACGCCAAGTTTGTCGTGGAACAAGGACGCGACCTGACCGGCATTCTTGTGGATCGCCGGCATAATGATGTGTGAAGGCTTCTCGTGGTCGAGCTGGACGATGTATTCCCCCATGTCGGACTCCAGACATTCAATGTCTTGAGCCTCGAGGAAATGGTTCATCTCCATCTCTTCGCTGACCATCGATTTGCCCTTGATCACTTGCCGCGCCTCGTGAGCGCGGATGATCGACAAGACGATGCCATTGGCTTCGTCCACCGTTTCCGCCCAGTGCACTGTCACACCGTTGCGGGTCAGGTTTTGTTCCAGTTGCTCGAGCAGGTCGGGCAACTTGGAGAGCGCGCGGGCTCTGATCGAGTTGCCCAGAGCACGCAAGTGTTCTCTTTCGTGGGCATCGCTGAAAGCCGCTGCCCGTTTGGTCATCAGTGAATCCATCGCCGTACGGAAGTTGTTCCGTAGCTGCGGATCACCCAAGGCGTTGTGCGCCCGGGTGCGGAAATCTTCTTCTACGGTGATCGTCGGAATAATCGCCGAGGTACTCATTGCGCACCCCCGGTTCGTTGCCAGAGGAAACTCGCCAGGTGTTGGCCGCGCAGCGCTTCTTTCTGTTTTTCCAGCGAACCGTTGATGTTCATCAAACAGCCGCAGTCCGCACTCAACACCTTGTGTGCGCCGGATTCCTTCAGCGCTCGGGTCTTGTCAGCCACCATCGCGCCGGAAATGTCTGGCATACGGACGCTGAATGTCCCACCGAAGCCACAGCATTCGCTTTCGTGGTCGTGATTGACCCGTTCCACGTTGCTCAACTGCGCCAACAACTCTCGGCCATGCAGGTGAGTGTTCATCTCGCGGCGCGCTGAGCACGAGGTGTGCAGCGCGACTTTCACCGGTGCGCCGCTGTCCTTGAGCTGCACCTTGCAGACGAACAGCAGAAACTCCGCTAACTCATAGGTACGGGCCGCGAGGGCCTGGACCTGTTTGAGTGTGTCCGGCTCGTCCTTGAACAAGTCGGCGTAATGTTCTCGCAGCATGCCGGCACAGGAGCCCGACGGCACGACCACCGGATAATCCCCGGCAAACAGCGCCAGTTGTGAGCGCGCCACCGTCCGTGCCTGCTCGGTGTAACCCGAGGTGTAGGCCGGTTGTCCGCAGCAGCTCTGCCCTTGCGGGTACTCGACCCGGATCCCTTCGCGCTCCAGCAAATGGATCGCGTCCATCCCGGCTTCCGGGTAGAAGAGGTCGACTACACACGTCCCGAACAGGTAGACCTGCGAGGGTTTCTCGCTGGGGTATTGCCGAGGTTCGGGCAGTGGCGGTGCAACGCGGGTTGCGTTCGGCACCGCGTTGTAAAAAAGCTCGCTCATCAGGCGTGTCTCCGGGTGATCCCGGTTATCCGTCCGCTGAGGCTGCTGAATATAGAGCGCGTTGCTTTCAGCAGCCTTACAGACCGGGTTGTGAATTGCTGACGCCGGAATCACGAACCGGCGTCGGTTATTTCCATGTCGCTTGTAGGCTTCTTGCCGGTTTTAGTGCACCAGCATGCCAGTGAACCAGTAGGCCTGAGCCAAAGTGATCAGGCCGACAATCGTTGCAAAGAATAGGCTGTGCTTGAGGGTGAAGCGGAACAGATCCGACTCCTTGCCCACCAGGCCCGTCGCGGCGCAGGCCACGGCGATCGATTGTGGCGAGATCATCTTGCCGGTCACGCCGCCGCTGGTGTTTGCGGCTACCAGCAACACATCGCTGACACCGATCTGGTGGGCGGTGGTGGCCTGCAACGAGCTGAACAGGGCGTTGGACGAGGTATCGGAGCCGGTGAGGAACACACCAAGCCAGCCGAGGAACGGCGAGAAGAACGGGAATGCAGCGCCGGTCGCGGCCAATACCAGCGCCATGGTGGAAGACATGCCGGAGTAATTGGTGACGAAAGCAAACGCCAACACCATGCCAATCGACAGAATGGGCCAGCGCAGCTCGAACAGTGTCTCTTTAAAAGTGGTAAGACCAGTTTTAACGTTGATCTTAAGTACCAGCATCGAGATCAGTGCGGAGAAGAAGATCGCCGTGCCGGTCGCGGAAATCGGGTCGAATTTGAACACCGCCGCAATCGCCGTGGGCGTTGCCACGATCGGTGCGGTTTTGATCACCAGTTGATCGAGGTGCGCAATTGCGAAGTTGAATACCCAGCTGTACATCGAGCCGCCGGCGGCGAACATCGCCTTGAATGGCTTGAGGGTCCAGATGGTCACCAGCACGGTGAGGATCAGGAACGGCGACCAGGCTTTGAATATTTCCCCCAGGCTGTAGGGCGAAGGTACGGTGGTGCGCTTCTGGCCGAAACCGCCGACGCTGGCGGTGATGGTTGCGCTCGACGTGGCGCCGGCGATTTGCGCGTCGGCGCTGCGTTTCGGCTGCCAGACTTTCAGGAACAAGGTCAGGGAAATCAGGCTGACCAGGGCCGACGTGATGTCCGGCAGTTCCGGGCCAATGAAGTTGGAGGTGAAGTACTGGGTGACGGCAAAGCTCAAGCCCGCAACCAGCGCAGCTGGCCAGGTCTCACGGACGCCGCGCAGGCCATCCATCATGAACACCAGCCAGAACGGTACAAATAACGACAGCAATGGCAGTTGGCGACCGGCCATGGCGCCGATCTTGAATGCGTCGATCCCCGTGACCTGGCCGGCCACGATGATCGGAATCCCCAGTGCGCCGAACGCGACGGGGGCTGTGTTGGCGATCAGGCACAAACCTGCGGCATACAGCGGGTTGAAACCCAGTCCGACGAGGAGGGCGGCGGTAATCGCCACCGGCGCGCCGAAACCGGCGGCCCCTTCGAGGAATGCACCGAAGCAGAAACCGATCAGCAGCACCTGCAAGCGCTGGTCGTCAGTGATCGACAGCACCGAGCTGCGAATAACCTCGAACTGACCACTTTTGACGGTCAGTTTGTAGAGGAATACCGCCGCGACAATGATCCAGGCAATCGGCCATAGACCGTAGGCGAAGCCATACCCGGCAGCGGCGAAGGCCATGTCGACCGGCATCTGGAACGCGAAGATCGCCACGGCAATCGACAGGGCGAGCGTGATGCTGCCGGCTATATGACCTTTGAGGCGGAATACCGCCAAGGCGAGGAAAAAGAAAACGATGGGAATGACGGCCGCGAGTGCGGACACGCCGAGACTGCCGAGCGGGCTGTAGAGCTGTTGCCAGGTTTGCATATGGGGTGGCCCCTAATTGTTGTTGGTCAGGCACTGTCAGCGTTCTTGGATAATTGGTAAGACCAATTTACAATCGCTGTTGGCTAGGGTAAAAGCCTTTATATCGGTGTGTCAATTTGTCGCCCTGAAACTTTTGTCGAACAAGCGGTGCAGATCGCATCTGATCCGGTTCGGGCCAATGTCGTCTGATAGGTGTCGGCAAGGCGCCGATAGGCCAGAATAGAGAGCCCGGCGATCGGTCGGGGTCGTGGAGAAATGAGTTATGGGGTTTGATCAGATACGTCAGCGCCGTTTGTCTGACGATATTGTCGAGCGACTTGAGGGGATGATTCTCGAGGGCACGTTGAAGTCCGGTGAACGGCTTCCGGCGGAGCGCACGCTGGCCGAACAATTTGGCGTATCCCGCCCGTCGCTGCGCGAGGCGATTCAGAAACTGGCGGCCAAAGGTCTGCTGGTCAGTCGCCAGGGCGGCGGCAACTATGTGGTTGAGAGTCTGGGTTCAACGTTCAGCGATCCGCTGTTGCAATTGCTTGAAAGCAACCCTGAGGCGCAGCGCGATCTGCTGGAATTTCGCCACACTCTGGAGGCATCGTGTGCCTATTACGCTGCATTACGTGCTACCGACGTTGATCGTGAACGATTGACCGCTGCGTTCGATGAGCTGCAGGACTGCTATTCGCGACACGACGAAATCAGTCGTGCGGAGGAGGGCGCTGCGGACGCGAAATTTCACCTGGCGATTGCCGAGGCCAGTCACAACGCCGTGTTGCTGCACACCATTCGCGGGCTGTTCGATCTGCTCAAGCGCAACGTCGTGACTAATATTGGCGGCATGTACAAGCAGCGCACGGAAACCCGCGACATGCTGATCACTCAGCATCGGGAATTGTATCTGGCGATTATTGAGGGGCGCGCGGAGCAGGCGCGGGAAGTTTCCAGCCGACACATTCTGTATGTGCAGGAAGTGCTGGAAGAGGTGCGGCAAGAGGTTCAGCGCATGGCGCGAGCGGAGCGGCGAAAGGGGAAGTAGCTTTTTTAAAAGCAAAAGATCGCACCGGCGGCAGTTCCTGCGTGTGGGAGATGTATTTCCCTGTAGGAATTGCCGCCGGCTGCGATCTTTTCAGGCAGAAAGACTCAGTCTTCCTTGCCCTTGTTGCGCACGGCACGCTGCAACTCACGACCTGCATCGCGTTCACGCTCGGTGTCACGCTTGTCGTATTCCTTCTTGCCCTTACCCAGAGCGATCTCACACTTGACCATGTGCTTGCTCCAGTACCAGGACAGGCATACGCAGGCGTAACCCTTTTGCTGCACAGCGGCGGCGAGTTTTTCAAGCTCGCGGCGATTGAGCAGCAATTTGCGAGTGCGCACCGGGTCAGCGATGACGTGGGTGCTGGCGGTCATCAGAGGCGTGATGTGACTGCCGAGCAGCCACGCCTCGCCATCCTTGAGCAGCACATAACTGTCGACCAGTTGCAGCTTGCTTGCCCGCAGACTTTTTACTTCCCAGCCGGCCAGGACCAGACCGGCCTCGAACTTATGCTCGATGAAGTAATCGTGTCGCGCTTTTTTGTTCTGCGCGATGGTCCCTGTTGGGTGTTTCTTCTGTTTAGCCATAGGGGCGGCATTATATGGAGATAAATGGCCGTCGGCTACGGTGATGCTGCGTGCTTGAGCAGGTTGAGTGAATGCCGGACAATGCGGCCTCTTTTTCTAACGCTTGGGCGTGATAAACGATGTCGACAGACAAGGTTTCTGTCCACGGCAGTTGGGCTAGCCGCTGGGTATTCATACTCGCCGCGACCGGTTCGGCCGTGGGACTGGGTAGTATCTGGAAATTCCCCTACATGGTCGGGATGTACGGCGGCGGCGCGTTCGTGTTGATGTTTCTGGTGTGCATCGCACTGATCGGCATCCCTGTCATGCTCGCTGAAACCCTGATAGGCCGGCGCGCCCGGCAAAGTCCGGCGAATGCCCTGAAGGTGCTGGCGCTTGAGGCTGGGCACTCGCCCAAGTGGTCGTGGGGGGCGTTTGCCGGGATGATCACGGCATTGCTGATTCTGTCTTTCTACAGTGTGGTCGGTGGCTGGTCGCTGGATTACATCATCGACATGGGACGCGGCGACTTTCAGGGTGCTACGGCTGATCAGGTCGGTGCCTATTTTGGCAATGTCATTGCCGATCCTTGGCGTCTGACACTTTGGCACACGATTTTTATGCTGCTGTCCGCGCTCGTCATCGCCAAGGGCGTGGTTGCAGGGCTTGAGCGCAGCCTGCGGATCATGATGCCGCTGCTGTTCGTGATGATTCTGGTGCTGCTGGGGTACAGCATGACCACTGGGCATTTCATGGAAGGCGTGCATTTCATGTTCGACTTTCACCCGGAAAAAGTCCTCGACGGTTTGCTGCCCGCCATGGGCCACGCGTTCTTCTCTTTGAGCGTGGGCGTTGGCTCGATCATGATCTACGGCGCCTACATGCCCAAGAGTGCGTCATTGTCCGGCACGGTTGTCGGCGTGGCATTGCTCGACACGTTTGTTTCGCTGGTGGCCGGTCTGGCCTTGTTTCCTATTGTGTTCGCCGGCGGACTGAACCCTAGCGAGGGGCCAGGCCTGATGTTCGTCAGTCTGCCATTCGCTTTTGGTAATGTGGCTTTCGGTCAGTTGATGGGCGTTGTGTTCTTTGTTCTGGTGGCGGTTGCGGCTTGGAGTTCGGCAATTTCGTTACTTGAGCCCATGGTTGCCTACCTGGTGGAACGCACGAAAGTCAGGCGTGCCTGGGTGACATTCTGGCTGGCATTCACCTGCTGGTTCGTCGGTTTGGGCACGGTGTTCTCCTTCAATATCTGGAAGGAAGCCAAGTTTTTCGTGAGCGAAGGCGGGATGTTCCATCTCTACCAATGGGGCGCGCAGAGTGGCCTTGATTTCTTCGGTGTGATCGATTTCTTCACCTCGCGGATCATGTTGCCGCTGGGTGGGTTGTGTTTCGTGCTGTTTGCCGGGTGGGTGATGGGGCGTGATGCGGTGCGTGACGAGTTGTCGACTCGTAACCCGGCGCTGTTTGCCCTGTCTTTGTTCTTGATGCGCTATGTGGCGCCCATCGGCATTCTTGTAGTGTTTGCCACCCAGCTCTGGAAGTGACGCTTACATGACGACACATATTCAACGATCGGCGCTGCTGCCGTACCCGGCGCAATTTCTTTACGACCTGGTCAACGACGTGGCGCGTTATCCGGAGTTTTTACCGTGGTGCTCGTCGGCTGAAGTGCTGGAAAGCTCGCCCGAGCATATGCGTGCCAGCGTGGGCGTGGCCAAGGGTGGCCTCAGTCAGCATTTCGTGACGCGCAACACGCTGGTACCTGGGCAATCGATCGAAATGAATCTCGAAGAGGGCCCTTTCAATCAGTTGCACGGCGTATGGGTGTTCAAGGTGTTGAACGAGAAGGCCTGCAAGATCAGTTTGGATCTGTCCTTCGACTACGCGGGGCCGCTAGTGCGCGCCACGCTGGGGCCGCTGTTCAATCAGGCTGCGAATACCCTGGTGGATGCGTTCTGCCAGCGTGCCAAGCAGATGCATGGTTGAATCGATGATCGAGATAGAGGTCGTATTTGCGGCCGTTGATCGTCAGGTGCTGCGTACGGTCAGCTTGGTTGAGGGGGCGACCGTGCGATCGGCGGTGTTTGCCTCGGGTATCGCTATCGAGTTTCCCGAGTTGAATCTGTCTGAGTGTCCTCTGGGGATTTTTGGCAAAGTGGTTTCTGATCCGGATGCAAGGCTGGTTCAGGCGGGGGATCGAATCGAGATTTACCGGCCGCTGCTCGCCGACCCCAAAGAGGTTCGGCGTTTGCGTGCGGCTAAAGCAGCTGAAGCCAAAGCTCGAAATCAGTAAGCAAGCCAATCTGCAGGCAATAAAAAACCCGGAATTCCCGGGTTTTTTATTGCCTCGCCAATTATTGCGGCGAGGTGTCCAGCGGCTCTGGTGTCGGAACCGGAACGGTTTCTACACCATCGACTTCCTTCTGGATCTGATCCAGCATGGAACCTGGCTTGACCGGTTTTTCCGGTTTTGGCTTCTCGGCGTTTTCAGCAGGAGCGGTCACAGTAGTGCCACTGTCCTTGCCGAGAATGGCTTCGTCACGGCTTACGCCCGGCATGAAGTCACCAGACAGGCTGACAAGCTGGTCGTTTGAGTTAAAAATAACGCTGATGCGTTCCTGTTGGCGTTCACCGCCACCCGGTTGCAGGCTGTACAGATAATCCCAGCGATTGGCATGGAACGTGTCGGTAAGCAGGGGGTTACCCATGATAAACCGTACTTGCGGCCGGGTCATTCCCGGGCGTAACTGGTCTATCATGTCCTGCGTGACGACATTGCCCTGCTGGATGTCGATTTTGTAAACCCCGGGGAATGAACAACCGGCGAGTGCGAGCAGTCCCACAAAGGTGAAACTGGTTAGCAAGAGCTTGGTGTTTTGCATCGGTGGGCGACTTCCACTATCTTGGCTGGGACAACGTAAACGCCGATCATACCCGCATTAAGAGAAGCTGCGAAGCAGCATCGCGAGAAAGCTAACCATGGTTGAAAATAGCGAACTACGCAAAGCCGGTCTGAAAGTGACCCTGCCACGGGTCAAGATCCTGCAAATGCTCGACTCTACCGAGCAGCGTCACATGAGTGCCGAGGACGTCTACAAGGCGTTGATGGAAGCTGGCGAGGACGTCGGTCTGGCCACGGTTTACCGTGTTCTGACCCAGTTTGAAGCGGCTGGTCTCGTGGTCCGTCACAACTTCGACGGTGGCCACGCGGTATTCGAATTGGCCGACGGTGGGCACCACGACCATATGGTTAACGTTGAAACCGGTGAAGTCGTCGAGTTCATCAGCGTGGAAATCGAAAAACTCCAGAATGCAATTGCCGAGGAGCACGGTGTCGAGTTGGTGGATCACAACCTGGTGCTGTACGTACGCAAGAAAAAGTAAGCATGTCGCGCGAATTTCAGGTTCGCGAAACGAGCGAAGGCGACCCAAGGGTCGCCTTCGTGCTTTGTGTCATCTTTAAACTTTGGCGGTGACGACCATCTTTTTCGCATGCGCCAAGGATTCCTTGGTCAGGTCGATGCCGCCCAGCATGCGTGCCACTTCTTCTATTCGGTCGTTCTTGCTCAGCTTGGAGACAGCAGTATGGGTTGCCTGTTCGCCCCGTACCTTGTGTACAAACAGGTGTTGGTGACCTTGCGCCGCCACTTGTGGCAAGTGCGTCACTGTCAGAACCTGTCCGCGTTCACCCAGACGGCGAAGCAATTGGCCGACAATTTCAGCGGTCGGACCGCCAATGCCTACGTCCACCTCGTCGAATACCAGTGTGGGTACGCGGGAGGTTTGCGCGGTAATCACTTGAATTGCCAAGCTGATACGTGACAGTTCGCCTCCGGACGCCACTTTCGCCAGTGCCTTCAGGGGTTGGCCGGGGTTGGCGCTGACCAGCAGTTCGACTTGCTCCAGCCCGTTGGGCAGAAGTTCTTCGCTGCTATTGGCGCGCAACTCAATGGTGAACCGCCCGCCCGGCATGCCCAGGCGTTGAATTTCCTGCTCTACCGCGCTGGCGAGGCTGCCGGCGGCCTGATGGCGCAAATCACTCAGCTCGCGGGCCTTCTCCTGATAATGGCGAGCATAGGAGGCTAGCTCTTCGCTCAAGCGCTCGATGGATTCGTCGTTGGCATTGAGCGTTTCGATTTCATCCAGCAGTTTCTGCTGCATTTCACTGACTTCGGTTGGTTGAATCCTGTGCTTGCGCGCCAGCGTGTAAATGGCATCCAGTCGCTCTTCCAGATATTGCAGGCGAGCCGGGTCGGCATCGAAGTTATCAAGGAAGCGATTGAGTTCACCAACGGCTTCTTCAACCTGGATCTGCGCGCTGGTCAGCAAGCTGCTTGCTTCGCCCAGTGCGCCGACCGAATTGTTCACACTCGATAAGCGATTGAGGCTGGCGGTCAGCGCATTCAGCACGTTGCCGGAATCACTTTCGCTGCATTGCTCGACCACTTGTCGACAAATACCCAGCAAGGTTTCGGCGTTGGTCAGGTTTTTGTGTTCCTGTTCCAACTGCTCGAGTTCGTTATCGCCGAGGCCGAGATTTTCCAGTTCTTCGAGCTGGTAGCTGAGCAGTTGATGGCGCGCGCGTTGTTCGTCGCCGGAATTGGAGAGGCGCTCCAGCTCCTGGCGTGTCTGGCGCCAACGCTGCGCGGCCAGATGCACTTGGCGCGCCAGGTCGGTAGCGCCGGCGTATTCGTCCAGCAGTCGGCGATGGGTGTCGGTTTTCAGCAGGGACTGGTGTTCATGCTGGCTATGGATATCGATCAGCAATTCGCCGAGAGCCTTGAGATCACCCAGCGGGCTGGGCGTGCCGTTGATATAGCCGCGCGAACGACCTTCGCAGGTGATGACCCGGCGCAGGATGCAGGGGCCGTCAATGTCCAGGTCGCGTTCGGCTAGCCAGGCGCGGGCTTCGGGGATATCGATCAGGTCGAAAGTCGCCAGAATATCGGCCTTGTCGGCGCCCGGGCGCACTACGCCACTGTCGGCGCGATCGCCAAGGGTCAGGCCCAGGGCGTCGAGCATGATCGATTTGCCTGCGCCGGTTTCCCCTGTGATCACGCTCATCCCGCGATCGAGTTCGAGATCGAGATGTTCAACGATGGCGTAGTTGTGTACAGACAGGTGCACCAGCATAAAGGCCGCTCCCAGGCTTTAGGTCTGGTTATTTATACAGTGTTTTGTTTCGGGCTGACAATGCCCCCTCTTAGCTCGATTCGCTTGAACGGAAAAATTTCTTAGTGCATTGAGGAATGAGAAAGCGGCACTTTTTTGTAGGGTTAATCATTGAAGCCCCTTGAAGCCTGATTTTGCGGCCCCATATATCGGGACAGAAGCGCGAGTCGAACTCGCGGACGATATTGAAAGGAGAATTCTATGGCTGACGAACAGACAGTAGATAAGCAAAACCCAGAAGCCAATCCAACGCCCGAGGGTTCGGGTGACGACCTGGCGACCCGTGTACAAGTGCTCGAAGAGCAACTGGCCGCCGCGCAGGATCAGTCTCTGCGTGTTGCCGCTGATCTGCAGAACGTCCGTCGTCGTGCCGAGCAAGACGTCGAGAAAGCGCACAAGTTTGCGCTGGAAAAATTCGCCAGCGATCTGTTGCCGATTGTCGACAGCCTGGAGCGCGGCCTCGAGCTGTCGAACCCGGACGACGAAAGTATTCGTCCGATGCGCGAGGGGATCGAGCTGACGCTGAAAATGTTCCACGACACCCTCAAGCGTTATCAGCTTGAAGCGATCGATCCGCATGGCGAACCGTTCAATGCCGTTCACCATCAGGCGATGGCCATGCAGGAAAGCGCCGACGTAGAGCCGAACAGCGTTCTGAAGGTGTTCCAGAAGGGCTACCAGCTCAACGGCCGCTTGTTGCGCCCGGCCATGGTCGTGGTCAGCAAGGCGCCTGCGCCAGTTTCGCCTTCTATTGATGAGCAGGCTTGAAATTAGCCGCAAGGCCCCCATTTAGAAGTCAAGCGTTTAAGTGCTACCGCAGTTAGCCACCACTGCTGCGGCATCCAAATCCAAAGTTTCGGGAGAGTTAACATGGGCAAAATTATCGGTATCGACCTGGGGACTACCAACTCCTGCGTCTCCGTGCTGGAAAACGGCAAAGCAAAAGTTATTGAAAACGCTGAAGGCGCGCGTACCACGCCGTCGATCATCGCTTACGCCAACGATGGCGAAATTCTGGTAGGTCAGTCGGCCAAGCGTCAGGCTGTTACCAACCCGCACAACACTCTGTACGCCGTAAAGCGTCTGATCGGTCGTCGTTTCGACGAAGAAGTTGTGCAGAAAGACATTCAGATGGTCCCTTACAAGATCGTCAAGGCTGACAACAACGACGCTTGGGTTGAAGTAAACGGCCAGAAAATGGCCCCGCCACAAATCTCGGCTGAAATTCTGAAGAAAATGAAGAAGACCGCCGAAGATTACCTCGGCGAGCCAGTGACTGAGGCGGTAATCACCGTTCCGGCTTACTTCAACGACAGCCAGCGTCAGGCGACCAAAGACGCCGGCCGCATCGCCGGTCTGGACGTAAAACGTATCATCAACGAACCAACCGCCGCCGCTCTGGCTTACGGTATGGACAAGGCCAAGGGCGATCACACCGTGATCGTTTACGACCTGGGTGGCGGTACTTTCGACGTTTCGGTGATCGAGATCGCTGAAGTTGACGGCGAGCACCAGTTCGAAGTGTTGGCCACCAACGGTGACACGTTCCTGGGCGGTGAAGACTTCGACATTCGTCTGATCGACTACCTCGTGGACGAATTCAAGAAAGAAAGCGGCATGAACCTCAAAGGTGATCCGCTGGCCATGCAGCGCCTGAAAGAAGCCGCTGAGAAAGCCAAGATCGAGCTGTCGTCCGCTCAGTCGACCGACGTGAACCTGCCGTACATCACTGCAGACGCCACCGGTCCTAAGCACCTGAACGTCAAGATATCGCGTGCCAAGCTCGAAGCTCTGGTTGAAGACCTGGTTCAGCGCACCATCGAACCTTGCCGCATCGCCATGAAAGACGCTGGTCTGGACGTTGGCGCGATCAACGACGTGATCCTGGTCGGCGGTCAGACTCGTATGCCGCTGGTACAGAAGCTGGTAACCGATTTCTTCGGTAAAGAAGCACGTAAAGACGTTAACCCGGACGAAGCGGTTGCCATGGGTGCTGCGATTCAGGGCGCTGTTCTGGCTGGCGACGTGAAAGACGTTCTGCTGCTCGACGTCAGCCCGCTGACCCTGGGTATCGAAACCATGGGTGGCGTGATGACCGCGCTGATCGAGAAAAACACCACGATTCCTACCAAGAAATCGCAAGTGTTCTCGACTGCCGACGACAACCAGGGCGCTGTGACCATTCATGTTCTGCAAGGTGAGCGTAAGCAAGCCACACAAAACAAATCCCTGGGCAAGTTCGACCTGGCCGACATTCCACCCGCTCCACGTGGCGTGCCGCAGATTGAAGTGACTTTCGACATCGATGCCAACGGCATCCTGCACGTTGGTGCGAAAGACAAGGCCACCGGCAAGACTCAGTCGATCGTGATCAAGGCCAACTCCGGTCTGTCCGACGAAGAAATCGAGCGCATGGTGCGTGACGCCGAAGCGAACGCTGACGAAGATCGCAAGTTCGAAGAACTGGCCGTCGCCCGTAACCAAGGTGATGCACTGGTTCACTCGACTCGCAAAATGGTCTCCGAAGCTGGCGACAAGGTCAGCGCCGAAGAGAAGACTGCGATCGAAGCCGCTGTGGTCGCTCTGGAAGCCGCTGTTAAAGGCGACGACAAGGCTGCCATCGAAGCCAGGGTTGAAGAGCTGTCGAAACTCTCCGCTCCGGTTGCTCAGAAGATGTACGCCGACCAGGCTCAGCCAGCTGATGGTGCAGCCCCGCAAGGCGAATCGGCTGAGAAACCTGAAGACGTGGTCGATGCAGAGTTCGAAGAAGTCAAAGACCACAAGTAAGTTGTTGGTCGGCCGGTTGACTGCCTTTCGGCGGTGACTGGTAGGATGTCGCCGCGCGGGAGCTTGCTCCCGCGTTGGTGTATCTGGAATACGCGAATTTTTACAGCATGCGACAGCGTTCGGATGCTGGCGGTATGGCTGAAAATGCTCCTGCTTTTCACGTCGAAAGTACCGCATGAATCACAGACCAGGATCGTTGAATTGACGTGAGTTGGGTCCGGGCCTGTATTGGGGCTCAACGAGTTTGGCGAGGCTCAGGAGGGGTTTGCCGAACGTCCTTAAGAGTGCAAAGACTTATGGCAAAGCGTGACTATTACGAGGTGTTGGGTGTTGAGCGTGGCGCGAGCGACGCAGACCTGAAAAAGGCCTATCGCCGTTTGGCGATGAAGCATCACCCGGACCGTAATCCCGATGACAAAGCATCGGAAGAGCTGTTCAAAGAGGCTAATGAGGCCTACGAAGTATTGTCCGACTCGAGCAAGCGCGCGGCGTTCGACCAGTATGGTCATGCCGGTGTCGACCCAAGCATGGGGGGAGGCGGTGCCGGTTTCGGTGGTCAGAACTTCTCCGACATCTTTGGCGATGTCTTCAGTGACTTCTTCGGTGGCGGTCGCGGTGGTTCCCGTGGCGGCGCTCAGCGTGGCAGCGACTTGCGCTACACCCTGGAACTGAATCTGGAAGAAGCGGTGCGCGGCACAACCGTGAATATCCGCGTTCCGACACTGGTCAATTGCAAGCCGTGCGATGGTTCGGGTGCCAAAAAAGGCTCGTCACCTTCGACTTGCCCGACGTGTGGCGGCATTGGTCAGGTGCGCATGCAGCAGGGCTTCTTCTCGGTGCAGCAGACCTGCCCGCGTTGCCATGGCCAGGGCAAGATCATTTCCGATCCGTGCGACTCCTGCCACGGTGACGGCCGCGTTGAAGAGTACAAAACCCTGTCGGTCAAAGTGCCGGCCGGCGTCGATACTGGCGACCGCATTCGTCTGTCTGGCGAAGGCGAGGCGGGTACTCAGGGTGGTCCGACTGGTGACCTGTATGTCGTCATCAACGTGCGAGAGCACGACATCTTTCAGCGTGACGGCAAACATCTGTTCTGCGAAGTGCCGATCAGCTTTGTCGATGCAGCGCTGGGCGGCGAGCTGGAAATTCCGACCCTCGACGGTCGCGTCAAACTGAAAATCCCTGAAGGTACCCAGACCGGCAAGCAGTTCCGCGTGCGCGGCAAGGGTGTGGCTCCTGTGCGTGGCGGTGGTGCGGGCGACTTGATGTGCCGTGTAGCGGTCGAGACGCCGGTCAACCTGAATCGTCGTCAGCGCGAATTGCTGGAAGAGTTCCGCAGCTCCCTGGCCGATGACAACAGCCACTCGCCGAAAACCACGGGTTGGTTTGACGGTGTGAAGCGCTTCTTCGGCGACTTGTAAGGAGTGGGCATGCGACGTATTGCAGTGATGGGCGCCGCCGGGCGCATGGGTAAAATTCTGGTGGAGGCCGTGCAGCAGCGCGCGCCACTGACCGGGTTGACTGCCGCTGTCGTCCGTCCTGGCAGCACGCTGATCGGGGTGGATGCCGGTGAGTTGGCTTCGCTGGGGCGAATTGGCGTGCCGCTCTCCGGTCATGTGGAAGCGGTCGCTGATGAATTCGATGTATTGATCGACTTCACGCTGCCGGAAGTGATGCTGAAAAATTTGGCGTTCTGTCGTAAGGCAGGCAAGGCCATGGTCATCGGCACCACCGGGCTGGATGCGGCGCAAAAGCAATTGCTGGTCGAGGCGGGCAAGGACATTCCTATCGTCTTCGCGTCCAACTTCAGCGTCGGGGTCAATCTGTCGCTGAAGCTGCTGGACATGGCGGCGCGCGTGTTGGGTGATGATGCCGACATCGAAATCATCGAGGCTCACCACCGCCACAAGATCGATGCGCCGTCGGGTACGGCGTTGCGCATGGGTGAGGTGATTGCCGGTGCGCTGGATCGTGATCTGCAGAAAGTTGCGGTCTACGGTCGTGAAGGCCATACCGGTGCCCGCGAGCGCGAAACCATCGGTTTTGCCACGGTTCGTGGTGGGGATGTGGTGGGTGATCACACGGTGCTGTTCGCCTGTGAGGGTGAGCGTCTGGAGATCACCCATAAGGCGTCGAGCCGCATGACGTTCGCCAAGGGCGCGGTGCGTGCGGCGTTGTGGCTGGACGGTCGCGAACCGGGCCTGTACGACATGCAAGACGTGCTCGACCTGCGTTGATTGATCGTTTGAACCCGGCGCAAACGCCCTGTTTGCGCTGGATTTTCTCCGCCGAGCGACGTCCTGTCGCATTCTCCGGCCTTTTAGGCTCATTAGCGGTGGACCCAAAAAGCCTTTTTCTGTAAGCTACAGCTTTAGTGTGTCCACTAAAAGCGAGCAGAATAATTCAGTGAAGAAGCGGGGTGACGTGTCCATACGTCACTCCGCTTTTTTACAACCTGCGATCGCCCTTTCATGCGTTATTTACGGGAGGTCTTCTTGACTAAGCCAGCCATACTTGCCCTTGCTGATGGCAGCATTTTTCGCGGCGAAGCCATTGGAGCCGACGGTCAAACCGTTGGTGAGGTGGTGTTCAACACCGCAATGACCGGCTATCAGGAAATCCTTACCGATCCTTCCTACGCCCAACAGATCGTTACCCTGACTTACCCGCACATCGGCAACACCGGCACCACGCCCGAAGACGCCGAGTCCGACCGCGTCTGGTCCGCTGGTCTGGTCATCCGTGACTTGCCGCTGGTGGCGAGCAACTGGCGCAACACGATGTCCCTGTCTGATTACCTGAAAGCCAACAATGTTGTGGCGATCGCCGGTATCGACACCCGTCGTCTGACCCGCATCCTGCGTGAAAAAGGTGCACAGAACGGCTGCATCATGGCCGGTGACAACATCTCTGAAGAAGCCGCCATTGCTGCCGCGCAAGGCTTTCCGGGCCTCAAGGGAATGGATCTGGCGAAAGTCGTCAGCACCAAGGCTCAATACGAATGGCGCTCCACTGTCTGGGATCTGAAAACCGACAGCCACGCGACCATCGAAGCTTCCGAGTTGCCTTACCACGTCGTTGCCTACGACTTTGGCGTCAAGCTGAACATTCTGCGCATGCTGGTTGAGCGCGGCTGCCGCGTTACCGTGGTCCCGGCGCAAACTCCGGCCGCTGACGTACTGGCTCTGAAGCCGGACGGTGTGTTCCTGTCCAACGGCCCTGGTGATCCGGAGCCGTGCGACTATGCGATCCAGGCGATCAAGGACGTGCTGGAAACCGAAACTCCGGTATTCGGCATTTGCCTCGGTCACCAGTTGCTGGCGCTGGCCTCCGGTGCCAAGACCCTGAAAATGGGCCATGGTCACCACGGTGCCAACCACCCGGTGCAGGACCTGGACACGGGCGTCGTGATGATCACCAGCCAGAACCACGGTTTTGCGGTAGACGAAGAAACCCTGCCTGCCAACGTCCGCGCGATTCACAAATCGCTGTTCGACGGCACCCTGCAAGGCATCGAGCGCACCGACAAAAGCGCGTTCAGCTTCCAGGGTCACCCTGAGGCGAGCCCGGGCCCGAACGATGTCGCGCCACTGTTCGACCGCTTCATCAACGAGATGGCCAAGCGACGCTAAGCGTTCGCCTTGAGACTGTAGAGAGAAGCCCTTCGAGGGCGGCCCCGACACCGGCGGCCCCCTCGAGACTTCAGAAATCGATCAAGACGGCTTGCCGACTGACCTGCGGATTTGAGTGACAAACCCATGCCAAAACGTACAGACATTAAAAGCATCCTGATTCTTGGCGCTGGCCCGATCGTTATCGGCCAGGCTTGCGAATTCGACTACTCCGGCGCCCAGGCCTGCAAGGCCCTGCGCGAAGAGGGTTACCGCGTCATCCTGGTGAACTCCAACCCGGCCACCATCATGACCGACCCGGACATGGCTGACGCCACGTACATCGAACCGATCAAGTGGCAGACTGTTGCCAAGATCATCGAAAAAGAACGTCCCGATGCAGTGTTGCCAACCATGGGCGGCCAGACTGCTCTGAACTGCGCCCTGGATCTGGAGCGCGAAGGCGTTCTGGAGAAGTTCGGCGTGGAGATGATCGGTGCCAACGCCGACACCATCGACAAGGCTGAAGACCGTTCGCGTTTCGACAAGGCGATGAAATCCATCGGCCTGGCCTGCCCGCGTTCCGGTATCGCCCACAGCATGGAAGAAGCCAACGCAGTCCTCGAGACGTTGGGTTTTCCGTGCATCATCCGTCCGTCCTTCACCATGGGCGGCACTGGTGGCGGTATCGCTTACAACCGTGAAGAGTTCGAAGAAATCTGCGCCCGTGGTCTGGACCTGTCGCCAACCAAAGAGCTGCTGATCGACGAATCCCTGATCGGCTGGAAAGAATATGAAATGGAAGTTGTCCGCGACAAAAAGGACAACTGCATCATCGTCTGCTCGATCGAAAACTTCGACCCGATGGGCGTGCACACCGGTGACTCGATCACTGTCGCCCCGGCTCAGACCCTGACCGACAAGGAATACCAGATCCTGCGTAACGCCTCCCTGGCGGTACTGCGCGAGATCGGCGTCGAGACCGGCGGTTCCAACGTTCAATTCGGTATCTGCCCGAACACTGGCCGTATGGTCGTGATCGAAATGAACCCGCGTGTATCGCGTTCCTCGGCGCTGGCTTCGAAAGCCACCGGTTTCCCGATCGCCAAAGTCGCGGCCAAACTGGCTGTGGGTTACACCCTCGACGAACTGTCGAACGACATCACCGGTGGGAAGACCCCGGCGTCCTTCGAGCCGTCCATCGACTATGTCGTGACCAAGCTGCCCCGCTTCGCCTTCGAGAAATTCGCCAAGGCTGACGCACGCCTGACCACGCAGATGAAATCGGTCGGCGAAGTCATGGCTATCGGCCGTACCTTCCAGGAATCCCTGCAGAAAGCCCTGCGCGGTCTGGAGGTTGGTGTTTGCGGTCTGGACGAGAAGCTCGACCTGAGCAATCCGGAAAGCATGAGCGTGCTCAAGCGCGAACTGACTGTGCCGGGCGCCGAGCGTATCTGGTACGTGGCAGACGCCTTCCGTGCGGGCATGACTGTCGAAGACATCTTCGGCATGAACATGATCGACCCGTGGTTCCTGGTGCAGATCGAAGATCTGATCAAGGACGAAGAGAAGGTCAAGACCCTCGGTCTGTCCGCTATCGACCGCGACCTGATGTTCAAGCTCAAGCGCAAAGGCTTCTCCGATCAGCGTCTGGCCAAGTTGCTGGGCGTTACCGAGAAAAACCTGCGCACTCACCGTCACAAGCTGGAAGTGTTCCCGGTCTACAAGCGCGTTGACACCTGCGCGGCCGAGTTCGCCACCGACACTGCTTACCTGTACTCGACTTACGAGGAAGAGTGCGAAGCGGCGCCGTCCGGTCGCGACAAAATCATGATTCTGGGCGGCGGTCCGAACCGTATCGGTCAGGGTATCGAGTTCGACTACTGCTGCGTTCACGCGGCCCTCGCTCTGCGCGAAGACGGTTACGAGACCATTATGGTCAACTGCAATCCGGAAACCGTGTCCACCGACTACGACACGTCCGACCGTCTGTACTTCGAGCCGGTAACGCTGGAAGACGTGCTGGAAATCTGCCGCGTCGAGAAGCCCAAAGGTGTGATCGTCCAGTACGGCGGCCAGACTCCGCTGAAACTGGCTCGTGCTCTGGAAGCTGCCGGCGTACCGATCATCGGCACCAGCCCTGACGCCATCGACCGCGCTGAAGACCGTGAGCGCTTCCAGCAAATGGTTGAGCGTCTGAACTTGCGTCAGCCGCCAAACGCCACCGTGCGTAGCGAAGACGAAGCTGTTCGCGCTGCTGCGAAGATCGGTTATCCGCTGGTGGTGCGCCCGTCCTACGTGCTGGGCGGTCGCGCAATGGAGATCGTCTACAAGGAAGACGAGCTCAAGCGTTACCTGCGTGACGCGGTGCAGGTGTCCAACGACAGCCCGGTGCTGCTCGATCACTTCCTCAACTGCGCCATCGAGATGGACGTTGATGCGGTCTGCGACGGCAAGGACGTGGTGATCGGCGCGATCATGCAGCACATCGAACAGGCTGGCGTTCACTCCGGTGACTCCGCGTGCTCGCTGCCGCCTTACTCGCTGCCGGCGCACATCCAGGACGAGATGCGCGAACAGGTCAAGAAAATGGCCCTGGAGTTGGGTGTTGTCGGCCTGATGAACGTGCAGTTGGCGCTGCAAGGAGAAGACATCTACGTCATCGAGGTGAACCCGCGCGCTTCCCGTACCGTACCGTTCGTCTCCAAGTGCATCGGTGTTTCCCTGGCGATGATCGCGGCTCGCGTGATGGCCGGTAAAACCCTGAAAGAAATTGGTTTCACCAAGGAAATCATCCCGAACTTCTACAGCGTGAAAGAGGCGGTCTTCCCGTTCGCCAAATTCCCTGGCGTTGACCCGATCCTCGGCCCAGAGATGAAGTCCACTGGTGAAGTGATGGGTGTCGGCGACACCTTCGGCGAAGCTTTCGCCAAGGCCCAAATGGGTGCCAGCGAAGTGCTGCCGACCGGCGGTACTGCATTCATCAGCGTGCGTGACGACGACAAGCCACTGGTTGCAGGCGTAGCCCGTGATCTGATCAACTTGGGCTTCGAAGTGGTCGCGACTGCCGGCACTGCCAAGCTGATCGAAGCTGCGGGCCTGAAAGTGCGCCGTGTGAACAAGGTGACCGAGGGGCGTCCGCACGTGGTCGACATGATCAAGAATGACGAAGTCACTCTGATCATCAACACCACTGAAGGTCGTCAGTCGATCGCCGACTCCTACTCCATTCGTCGTAATGCCTTGCAGCACAAGATTTACTGCACCACCACCATTGCTGCTGGCGAAGCTATCTGTGAAGCGCTGAAATTCGGTCCTGAAAAAACCGTGCGCCGCTTGCAGGATCTACACGCAGGATTGAAGGCATGAGCATAATCAAGTACCCAATGACTGTTCAGGGCGCTCGCGCCCTGGAAGAAGAGCACACTCACCTGACCAAGGTCGTTCGTCCAAAGCTTAGCCAGGACATCGGTACGGCCCGCGAGTTGGGTGACTTGAAGGAAAACGCTGAATACCATGCCGCTCGTGAACAGCAAGGCATGGTCGAAGCGCGGATTCGTGATATTGAGGGCCGGATTCAGAATCAGGTGATCATCGATGTCACGACGATTCCCCATACCGGTAAAGTGATTTTCGGCACCACCGTTGAAATCGCTAATGTCGAAACTGATGAAAGCGTCACTTACCACATCGTGGGTGAGGATGAGGCTGACTTCAAACTCGGCAAGATTTCAGTCGGTTCTCCTCTTGCTCGTGCTTTGATCGGCAAGGAAGAGGGTGATGTGGTTGCTGTGAAAACGCCAGGTGGCGTTATCGAGTATGAGATTGTCGAAGTCCGTCACATCTGAAACCGGGCGCCCGCTACGCGCGGGCGCCATGCTTTGGCAGCTGACCCAGATGTTGTGGGTCGGTGGTCTTTGGTTGATTCATTTTGGTTTGCAGCCGGCGTTGGGCCAGATTGGCCTGGCGCAGTTGCTGATTGATGAAATCGCCAGTGCATTTGAAGTGCTGGTGGTGGGCTTTTCCGCCGCATGCTTGATTTTTCAGGCCTTGGTGCTGGTGCAGGCCGAGGGCCTTGGCAGTCTATGGCAAGATTTTCGCGGGCAGGTGCTGTTGATGGCGTTGAATGCGTGTGCGATGTTTGTCGCCGTGCGTATCGGCTGGCCGGATGCTCAGCGCTGGCAGGTATTCAGTTATCTGGTTCTGGGGTTTTCCGGGTTGGTGCTGGTGCTGCAGCCGGTACCTGGATGGAGTGGCAGGGTGCGCGAAGCACACCCTTGACCCTTGTCATCACTTGAAGCGATGAACGTTCGACAGCTGCTTGTTGACGCTGAAGTTCTTGCGGTAAACCAGTGCCATCTTGCCGATGACCTGTACCAGGTCAGCCTTGCCGACCTTGCACAGTTCTGCGATGTGCGCCAGGCGCGACTCGCGATCAAGGATGTTGAGCTTGATTTTGATCAGCTCGTGATCCGCCAATGCGCGTTCAAGTTCGGCTATAACACCTTCAGTCAAACCGTTGTCAGCCACAGTCAAGACTGGTTTCAGATGGTGGCCAATGGATTTGTACTGTTTCTTCTGCTCTTGAGTGAGCGGCATAATCTGACCCTTTCGTCTGGATTCTGTAAAATGGCGGCCATTTTACCCGAGGGTTCGTGGATCCGCCCAATTAATCACGACCCTTATCATCGAGGTGCCCAATGGCGCGTTCCAAGACAAGCCTTGGTTGGCTGAAAAGACATGTCAATGATCCCTATGTGAAGCAAGCGCAGAAGGATGGCTACCGCTCGCGTGCGAGTTACAAGCTTCTGGAGGTTCAAGAGAAATACAAGCTGATCCGTCCGGGCATGAGTGTTGTCGATCTGGGGGCTGCGCCTGGTGGCTGGTCGCAGGTTACTAGCCGGCTGATCGGTGGTCAGGGGCGTCTGATTGCCTCGGACATCCTGGAAATGGACAGTATTCCGGACGTGACCTTCATTCAGGGCGACTTCACCGAGGACGCAGTACTCGCGCAGATCCTGGATGCCGTCGGTAATTCGCAGGTAGACCTTGTGATTTCCGATATGGCCCCCAATATGAGTGGTACACCTGAAGTGGACATGCCCAAAGCCATGTTCCTTTGCGAGTTGGCGCTTGATCTGGCGGAGCGGATACTCAAGCCGGGTGGTAATTTCGTAATCAAGATTTTTCAGGGCGAAGGGTTTGATGTTTACCTGAAGGATGCCCGCAAGAAGTTCGACAAGATCCAGATGATCAAACCGGATTCTTCTCGTGGCAGCTCCCGCGAGCAGTACATGCTGGCTTGGGGTTATCGCGGGCGTAGTGAGTAAAACGGGTTTTTTTCACGGGGGTGATAGGTTTTTCGTATTTTGCCCCGAGCGCTTTAGCGAATATTGTGTAGAAAGTGTTTCACAAAGGGTTACAGACGGCGCCTGCCAGAGTTGTAGGTAATGTAGTAAGTTAGGCCGGTGAATATCATGCGAAGCGCGCGCCAGTAGCGGAGCTTGCTTCAGAGGGTAGTTAATTGAACGATATGGCAAAGAATTTGATCCTGTGGTTGATCATCGCGGCTGTCCTGGTGACGGTGATGAACAACTTCTCCAGCCCTAACGAGCCGCAGACCCTCAACTATTCCGACTTCATCCAGCAGGTCAAGGATGGCAAGGTCGAGCGCGTAGCGGTTGATGGCTATGTGATTACCGGCAAGCGCAACGACGGCGACAGCTTCAAGACCATTCGTCCCGCTATTCAGGACAATGGCCTGATCGGTGATCTGGTCGATAACCACGTTGTGGTTGAGGGCAAGCAACCTGAGCAGCAGAGCATCTGGACCCAGCTTCTGGTAGCCAGCTTCCCGATCCTGGTGATTATCGCGGTGTTCATGTTCTTCATGCGCCAGATGCAGGGCGGCGCTGGCGGCAAGGGCGGACCGATGAGCTTCGGCAAGAGCAAGGCGCGCCTGCTCTCCGAAGATCAGGTCAAGACTACTTTGGCTGACGTTGCCGGTTGCGACGAAGCCAAGGAAGAAGTGGGTGAGTTGGTAGAGTTCCTGCGTGATCCGGGCAAGTTCCAGCGTCTGGGTGGTCGTATCCCTCGTGGCGTGCTGATGGTGGGGCCTCCGGGTACCGGTAAGACTTTGCTGGCCAAGGCTATCGCTGGCGAAGCCAAAGTGCCTTTCTTCACCATTTCCGGTTCTGACTTCGTCGAAATGTTCGTCGGTGTCGGTGCAAGCCGTGTGCGTGACATGTTCGAGCAGGCGAAGAAACATGCGCCTTGCATCATTTTCATCGACGAAATCGACGCTGTCGGTCGCCACCGTGGCGCCGGCATGGGGGGTGGTCACGACGAGCGTGAGCAGACCCTCAACCAGTTGCTGGTTGAGATGGACGGCTTCGAAATGAATGACGGCATCATTGTGATTGCTGCAACCAACCGTCCTGACGTACTCGATCCGGCATTGCTGCGTCCGGGCCGTTTCGACCGTCAGGTTGTGGTCGGCCTGCCAGATATTCGTGGTCGCGAGCAGATTCTCAAGGTTCACATGCGCAAAGTGCCAATGGGTGACGACGTTGCTCCGGCCGTTATCGCTCGCGGTACTCCGGGCTTCTCCGGTGCCGACTTGGCCAACCTGGTCAACGAAGCGTCGCTGTTCGCTGCTCGTAGCGGCAAACGCATCGTCGAGATGAAAGAGTTCGAGCTGGCCAAAGACAAGATCATGATGGGCGCCGAGCGAAAATCGATGGTCATGTCCGAGAAAGAAAAGCAGAACACTGCTTATCACGAAGCTGGCCACGCCATTGTCGGTCGTGTTGTGCCTGAGCATGACCCGGTCTACAAGGTTTCGATTATCCCGCGCGGTCGTGCGTTGGGTGTGACCATGTTCCTGCCGGAAGAAGATCGTTACAGTCTGTCCAAGCGTGCGCTGATCAGCCAGATTTGCTCGCTGTACGGTGGCCGTATCGCTGAAGAAATGACCTTGGGCTTCGACGGTGTAACCACTGGTGCTTCCAACGACATCATGCGTGCCAGTCAGATTGCACGGAACATGGTGACCAAGTGGGGTCTTTCGGAAAAACTCGGTCCGTTGATGTACGCCGAAGAAGAGGGTGAAGTGTTCCTCGGGCGTGGTGGTGGCGGTCAGGGCGCCAGTTTCTCTGGTGAGACTGCGAAGCTTATCGATTCCGAAGTGCGCAGCATCATTGATCAGTGCTACGGCACGGCCAAGCAGATCCTCACGGATAATCGTGACAAGCTGGATGCAATGGCTGACGCGCTGATGAAGTATGAAACGATTGATGCTGAGCAGATCGACGACATCATGGCCGGTCGCACGCCTCGCGAGCCTCGCGATTGGTCGGGTGGTGCGGGTACGCCGCCGCCTCCTGTCGTTCAGGATGAGCGTCCGGAAAAACCGATTGGCGGTCCGGCTGCTGATGTTTAAGGTTTGAAATGACTTCTGTACAGTCCCTGACCCGGTTGCCTTGCGGCAACCGGGTTCTTGATTTTTCCCAGACGCATGTCATGGGTATTCTCAATGTAACTCCCGATTCCTTCTCTGACGGTGGCCGTTACAGCCAGCTCGACGCGGCCTTGCGCCACGCTGAAGCCATGGTCGCCGCAGGTGCGACGCTGATCGATGTGGGTGGCGAGTCCACCCGTCCTGGCGCTCGTACGGTTTCGCCGCTGGAAGAGCTTGAGCGCGTGGCGCCAATCGTCGAGCTGATCAATCGCGAACTTGATGTCATCATCTCGGTCGATACGTCGACTCCGGCGGTGATGCGCGAAACTGCGAGACTGGGTGCCGGATTGATCAATGATGTGCGGTCACTGCGGCGCGATGGTGCATTGGATGCGGCGGCGGCTACGGGGTTGCCGGTGTGTCTGATGCATATGCTGGGTGAGCCTGGTGATATGCAGGATGATCCGCGCTATCAGAATGTCACTCGGGAAGTGAGCGAATTTCTCGCTGAGCGGATGGCTCAATGCGCGTTGGCAGGTATTGCTGCCGAGCGTGTCATACTTGATCCTGGTTTCGGATTCGCCAAAACCCTGGAGCACAACCTAAGCTTGTTCAAGCATATGGAGGCTCTGCATAAGCTAGGTCGACCTTTGTTGGTTGGTGTATCTCGGAAAAGCATGATTGGTCACGCCTTGAATCGTCCTGTGGGCGAGCGTCTGCATGGTGGTCTCGCACTGGCTGCGCTCGCGTCAATCAAGGGCGCACGTATATTGCGCGTCCATGATGTGGCGGAAACGGTAGACGTGGTGCGGATGATCGCGGCCGTTGAGTCGGCTGAATAAGAACGATGGAGCAGTTATGAGCAAGAAATACTTCGGTACTGACGGCATTCGTGGTCGAGTCGGGGAATATCCGATTACTCCTGACTTCATGCTCAAGCTCGGCTGGGCTGCTGGCATGGCGTTCCGCAGGATGGGCGCCTGCAAAGTGCTGGTTGGCAAAGACACGCGCATCTCCGGTTATATGTTTGAATCGGCGCTTGAAGCTGGACTGACTTCGGCGGGGGCGGATGTAATGCTGCTTGGTCCGATGCCGACGCCGGCCATTGCCTATCTGTCGCGCACGTTCCAGGCTGAAGCCGGCATCGTGATCAGTGCTTCGCACAACCCGCATGATGATAACGGCATCAAATTCTTCTCAGGTAAAGGCACCAAGTTGCCGGATGAGCTGGAATTGATGATCGAAGAGTTGCTCGACACACCAATGACCGTGGTCGAGTCGAGCAAGATCGGCAAGGTGTCGCGGATCAATGACGCCTCTGGTCGTTACATTGAATTCTGCAAAAGCAGTGTGCCAACCGGTACCAATTTCGCCGGTCTCAAGATCGTCATCGACTGCGCTCACGGTGCGACCTATAAAGTTGCGCCGAGTGTTTTTCGTGAGCTGGGCGCCGAGGTCGTGGTGCTGTCAGCCCAGCCAAATGGTCTGAACATCAACGACAATTGCGGCTCCACTCATATGGGGCAGTTGCAGGCGGCGGTGCTGGCTGAGCACGCTGATCTGGGTATTGCTTTTGACGGGGATGGTGATCGCGTCCTGATGGTTGACCACACGGGGGCGATTGTTGACGGTGATGACCTGCTGTTCATCATTGCTCGCGATCTGCAGGAGCGTGGAAAGCTGCAAGGAGGAGTGGTAGGCACCCTGATGAGTAATCTCGGTCTGGAGCTGGCCCTTGCCGATCTTTCGATTCCGTTTGTTCGCGCCAATGTCGGCGACCGTTATGTGATTGCTGAGTTGCTTGAGCGTAACTGGTTGGTCGGTGGTGAGAACTCAGGGCATATCGTCTGTTTCAATCACACCACGACCGGTGACGCGATCATTGCTGCTCTGCAAGTGCTGATGGCGCTCAAAACGCGTAACGAAGGTCTGGCGTTAGCTCGACAAGCTTTGCGCAAGTGTCCTCAGGTGCTGATCAATGTGCGTTTCGGTGGAGGTGAAAGTCCGCTGGAACATCCGGCTGTCAAGGAGGCCAGCGCGCGCGTCACTCAGGCAATGGCCGGTCGCGGACGTGTGCTTTTGCGCAAGTCCGGCACAGAGCCTTTGGTGCGTGTGATGGTTGAAGGGGAGGATGCAACCCAGGTTCGCAGCTATGCCGAAGAGCTGGCAAAACTGGTAACTGAAGTTTCTGCCTGATTCGGCTTGCCAGCCATGATTGTGTTGGGTAACATCTGCGCCCACTTTGACCGACGAGGTACAGCATGCGTCGCCCTATGGTAGCTGGTAACTGGAAGATGCACGGTACCCGCGCCAGCGTCGCTGAGCTGATCAACGGGCTTCGTCATCTGGCCTTGCCAAGCGGTGTTGATGTCGCGGTATTCCCGCCTTGCTTGTATATCAATCAAGTGATTGATGGCTTGAAAGGCAAATCGATTTCGGTCGGTGCGCAGAATTCTGCGGTGGAATCCATGCAAGGTGCATTGACCGGTGAGATTGCACCGAGTCAGTTGGTGGATGCAGGTTGTTTCCTTGTGCTTGTCGGGCACTCCGAACGCCGCCAGATAATGGGCGAGCGAGACGGGATGCTGAATCGCAAGTTCGCAGCGGCACAGGCATGTGGCTTGATTCCGGTGTTGTGTATAGGGGAAACCCTGGAGCAGCGCGAAGCTGGAAAAACTCTTGAGGTTGTCGGGCGTCAGCTGGGCAGCATCATCGAGGAGCTGGGTGTAGGTGCTTTTGCCAAGGCAGTCATCGCTTACGAGCCTGTCTGGGCCATTGGTACCGGACTGACTGCAACGCCGCAACAGGCTCAGGATGTGCATAAAGCCATTCGCGAACAGTTGGCGGCAGAGAATTCTGAGGTCGCACGAGGTGTGCGGCTTCTATACGGCGGCAGCGTGAAGGCGGCCAATGCGGTCGAACTGTTCGGCATGCCGGATATCGATGGGGGGCTCATTGGTGGGGCTTCCCTGAATGCAGATGAGTTCGGTGCGATTTGTCGCGCCGCGGGAAACTGAAAAAATGCTGGAAACAGTCGTAGTCGTTTTTCATCTGCTGGGTGCATTGGGCGTAGTTGCTCTGGTTTTGCTGCAGCAGGGTAAGGGTGCGGACGCTGGTGCGTCTTTCGGAGCAGGTGCTTCAAATACTGTGTTCGGAAGCCAAGGTTCCTCTACCTTTCTTAGTAAGTTTACTGCTATACTTGCCGCCGGTTTCTTCATAACCAGCTTGGGGTTAGGTTACTTTGCTAAAGAGAAAGCTCATGAGCTGACTCAAGCAGGTTTGCCAGATCCAGCAGTGTTGGAAGTGCCTAAGCAGCAACAACCGGCTTCTGATGATGTACCGGTGCTTCAAGAGCAAAAGTCGGCTACTCCAGCGACTGACGTACCTCCAGCTCAAGAGCAGAAGTAAGAAGGGTTTCAAACGTAGTTTTGCCGAGGTGGTGGAATTGGTAGACACGCAACCTTGAGGTGGTTGTGCCCATAGGGTGTAGGGGTTCGAGTCCCCTTCTCGGTACCAATTAGTCAAGAGAGCCCGCTGTTGCGGGCTTTCTTGCAGGTGGAAGGTTACATTGACCCTGCAAGGGATCGGTCGTATACTTCCGCCCCAGCTTTGTCGCGGGGTGGAGCAGTCTGGTAGCTCGTCGGGCTCATAACCCGAAGGTCGTCGGTTCAAATCCGGCCCCCGCAACCAGTTTAAGGAGCCCCTTTTAAGGGGCTTTTTGTTAGCTGGATACTTTCGACGCCGCTGTTCGGCGGCGTTTCAAGGATGGGCGTTAGGCCCATTTTTTTATTTTGCATAGCATGCACATATCATGCACTAGGGGGTTCAGGTGTCGAGCAAGCTAGAAGAGTTGCAGGCCTTGCTGGCCCCGGTGGTCGTGGCCCTAGGCTATGAATGCTGGGGTATTGAGTTTTCGGCTCAAGGTCGTCACTCGATGTTGCGCGTTTATATCGATAAAGAGGGTGGCGTGCTGGTGGACGATTGCGCCATTGTCAGCCGTCAGATCAGCGGTGTACTGGATGTTGAAGATCCAATCTCCGTTGAATACACCCTCGAAGTTTCCTCGCCTGGCATGGAGCGCCCACTGTTCACTCTTGAGCAGTTTGCAAAATTTGCCGGTGAACAAGTGAAGATCAAGCTGCGCTCGCCTTTTGAAGGTCGACGCAACTTTCAGGGCCTTCTGCGCGGTGTAGAAGAGCAGGATGTCGTGGTGCAGGTAGATGACCACGAATTCCTGTTGCCGATCGATATGATCGACAAGGCCAACATTATTCCCAGTTTTGACTGAGACGCGGATCCCGCGGATCCAATGGCTTGCGAAAGGCGAGGCGTACGATGAGCAAAGAAGTACTGCTGGTTGTTGAGTCGGTATCCAATGAAAAGGGCGTACCGGCAAGCGTAATTTTTGAAGCGCTGGAGCTGGCTCTGGCCACTGCTACCAAAAAGCGTTTTGAAGACGAAGTTGACCTGCGTGTGGAAATTAACCGCCACACCGGTTCTTACGAAACTTTCCGTCGCTGGACGGTCGTCGAAGAAAACGATCTCGACGATCCGGCTATCGAAACTTGGCCGAGCAAGGTTGCTGAAACGCATCCTGGCGCCAATGTCGGCGACGTTGTTGAAGAAAAGATCGAGTCCATCGAGTTCGGCCGCATTGCTGCACAGACTGCCAAGCAAGTCATCGTGCAGAAAGTGCGCGAAGCCGAGCGTGCTCAAGTGGTCGACGCCTATCGCGAGCGCCTGGGAGAAATCATCTCCGGCACCGTGAAAAAAGTCACCCGCGATAACGTGATCGTCGACCTGGGCAATAACGCTGAAGCGTTGCTGGCCCGTGAAGACATCATCTCTCGCGAAACTTTCCGCGTCGGCGTGCGTTTGCGCGCGCTGCTCAAGGAAATCCGCACCGAGAACCGTGGCCCGCAGTTGATCCTGTCGCGTACCGCGCCGGAAATGCTGATCGAGCTGTTCCGTATCGAAGTGCCGGAAATTGCCGAAGGTCTGATCGAAGTCATGGCTGCGTCCCGTGATCCGGGTTCGCGTGCCAAGATCGCCGTCCGCTCCAAGGACAAACGCATCGACCCGCAGGGCGCTTGCATTGGTATGCGCGGTTCGCGCGTCCAGGCAGTGTCGGGTGAGTTGGGCGGTGAGCGTGTTGATATCGTCCTGTGGGACGACAACCCGGCTCAGTTCGTGATCAACGCCATGTCCCCGGCCGAGGTTGCGGCAATTATCGTTGACGAAGATGCCCACGCCATGGACATCGCCGTTGGCGCAGACAATCTGGCTCAGGCCATCGGTCGCGGTGGTCAGAACGTGCGTCTGGCGAGCCAGTTGACTGGCTGGACCCTGAACGTGATGACCGAATCGGACATCCAGGCTAAGCAGCAAGCAGAAACCGGCGACATCCTGCGCAACTTCATCGACGAGCTGGAAGTCGACGAAGAGCTGGCTCAGGTGCTGGTTGATGAAGGCTTCACCAGCCTGGAAGAGATTGCCTACGTACCGTTGGAAGAAATGCTCAACATCGACGGCTTTGACGAGGACATCGTCAACGAGCTTCGCGCTCGTGCCAAGGATCGCTTGTTGACCAAAGCCATCGCTACTGAGGAAAAGCTGGCAGACGCCCATCCGGCCGAAGACCTGCTCTCGCTTGAGGGTATGGACAAGGATTTGGCGATGGAACTGGCGGTGCGCGGCGTAATTACCCGCGAAGACCTGGCCGAGCAGTCTATTGACGACCTGCTCGACATCGACGGCATTGACGATGATCGTGCCGGCAAGTTGATCATGGCCGCCCGAGCCCACTGGTTCGAGTAATTAGGCGCGGCCTGAGGAGAGAAGTGCATGACGCAAGTCACGGTGAAACAACTGGCCGATGAGGTCAAAACACCGGTAGAGCGCCTGTTGCAGCAGATGCGTGAGGCAGGTCTGCCGCACACCGCCGCCGAAGAACATGTGACTGACAGTGAGAAGCAATCTTTGCTGACTCACTTGAAGAGCAGCCACAAGGCGAAAGTGGAAGAACCACGCAAGATCACGCTGCAGCGTAAAACCACCAGCACCCTGCGTGTGGCTGGTAGCAAGAGCATCAGCGTTGAAGTTCGCAAAAAGAAAGTTTTCGTACAGCGTAGCCCGGAAGAAATCGAAGCCGAGCGCAAGCGTGAACTGGATGAACGTCGCGCAGTAGAAAATGCTGCGCGTCAGAAGGCTGAAGAAGAAGCCAAGCAACGCGCCGAAGAAGAAGCGCGTCGCCAGCCTGCTGCTGCCAAAACCGCTACCAACGACGCCGTTTCGGCGCCGGCTGCAGCTGCCCAGCCAGTACGCGAAAGCGCACCGGTGGCCGCCGCTGCTCCAGCACCGTCTGCTGACGTTCGTAACAAGCAGAACGAACAGCGCCGTCCGGACAAACCACGTGCCGACGACAACAATCGTCGCAGTGGCGGTGGTGACGGCGAGCGTAAAAACGCTCCGCATCGCGCATCGGTCAAAGAGAAAGCGCCAGCACCACGTGTCGCGCCACGTACTACCGACGAAGAGAGCGATGGCTTCCGTCGTGGTGGTCGCGGCAAGTCCAAGCTGAAGAAGCGCAACGCTCACGGTTTCCAGAGCCCAACCGGCCCTGTCGTGCGCGATGTGCAGATCGGCGAGACCATCACCGTTGGCGATCTCGCCAATCAGATGTCGGTCAAGGCTGCTGAAATCATCAAGTTCATGTTCAAACTGGGTACTCCAGCGACCATCAACCAGGTGCTTGATCAGGAAACTGCTCAACTGGTAGCCGAAGAACTGGGCCACAAAGTGACCCTGGTCAGCGACACCGCTCTGGAAGATTCCCTGGCCGAGTCCCTGAAGTTTGAAGGTGAGTCGTTCTCCCGTGCGCCAGTCGTGACCGTAATGGGCCACGTTGACCACGGTAAGACCTCGCTGCTCGACTACATTCGTCGTGCCAAGGTTGCTGCGGGCGAAGCCGGCGGTATCACCCAGCACATCGGTGCGTACCACGTTGAAACCGAACGCGGCATGGTCACCTTCCTTGATACCCCAGGTCACGCCGCGTTTACCGCAATGCGTGCCCGTGGTGCCAAGGCGACCGATATCGTGATTCTGGTGGTTGCAGCCGACGACGGCGTAATGCCGCAGACCATTGAAGCTGTTCAGCACGCTGTAGCGGCTGGCGTTCCACTGGTGGTTGCAGTGAACAAGATCGATAAGCCGGGTGCTGATCTTGATCGCATCCGTAGCGAACTGTCGGTTCACGGTGTGACGTCGGAAGAGTGGGGCGGTGATACGCCGTTCGTACCGGTTTCGGCGAAAGTCGGTACTGGCGTGGACGAACTGCTCGAAGCCGTATTGCTGCAGGCTGAAGTTCTCGAACTGAAAGCGACTCCTTCGGCTCCAGGCCGTGGTGTCGTGGTTGAATCGCGTCTCGACAAAGGTCGTGGCCCGGTTGCAACCGTGCTGGTCCAAGACGGTACCCTGCGCCAAGGCGACATGGTGCTGGTCGGTTCGAACTATGGTCGCGTTCGCGCCATGCTCGACGAGAACGGCAAGCCAATCAAGGAAGCCGGTCCTTCCATCCCTGTCGAGATTCTCGGCCTGGACGGTACCCCGGACGCTGGCGACGAGATGAGCGTAGTGGCTGACGAGAAGAAAGCCCGTGAAGTGGCTCTGTTCCGTCAAGGCAAGTTCCGCGAAGTCAAACTGGCTCGCGCTCACGCCGGCAAGCTGGAAAACATCTTTGAAAACATGGGTCAGGCCGAGAAGAAGACGCTCAACATCGTCCTCAAATCCGACGTCCGTGGTTCGCTGGAAGCGTTGAACGGTGCCTTGAATGGCCTAGGCAACGACGAAGTGCAAGTGCGCGTAGTCGGCGGCGGTGTCGGTGGTATCACTGAATCCGACGCCAACCTGGCACTGGCCTCCAACGCTGTACTGTTCGGCTTCAACGTGCGTGCCGATGCTGGCGCACGGAAGATCGTCGAGCAGGAAGGTCTGGATATGCGTTACTACAACGTGATCTACGACATCATCGAAGACGTCAAGAAAGCCCTGACCGGTATGCTCGGCAGCGATGTTCGCGAGAACATCCTGGGTGTTGCCGAGGTGCGTGACGTGTTCCGTTCGCCGAAGTTTGGCGCGATCGCTGGTTGCATGGTGATCGAAGGTGTTGTGCACCGTAACCGTCCGATCCGTGTACTGCGTGAAGACATCGTTATCTTCGAAGGCGAGCTGGAATCCCTGCGCCGCTTCAAGGATGACGCTTCCGAAGTACGTGCCGGCATGGAATGCGGTATTGGCGTCAAGAGCTACAACGACGTCAAAGCTGGCGACAAGATCGAAGTTTACGAGAAGGTTCAGGTTGCTCGCAGCCTCTAACTCGCGCACTTCAGGAGCCGTGATGGTCGGCCGCACTGCAATGTGTGGCGCATCACTCGGACTCTAAACGCAACGCCCGGTCTGGCTTCTGTCAGGCCGGGCGTTTGCCGCTTTCAGACCTTGCGGGTTTCACCGTAGGGCAGTAACAGGTAACAAATCATGGCAAAAGAATACAGCCGCACCCAACGTATCGGCGATCAGATGCAGCGTGAGCTGGCCCAACTGATCCGTCGTGAAGTCAAAGATCCGCGCGTCGGCCTGGTCACCATTACCGCTGTGGAAGTCAGCCGTGACGTCGGTCACGCGAAGATCTTCATCACCGTGATGGGGCAGGACAATGCCGAAGACATCGCGCAAAGCATCAAGGTACTGAATGCCGCCGCAGGTTTCCTGCGTATGCAATTGGCCCGCGAAATGAAGTTGCGCAGCGTGCCGCAATTGCACTTCCACTACGACGAAAGCGTCGTGCGTGGTGCGCACCTGTCGGCCCTGATCGAGCGCGCCGTGGCTGAAGACAATCAGCACCCGGCAGTTGCTGAACCTGAAGACACCAAGGAGTAATTCGGTGGCTCAGGTCAAACGTATCCGTCGTAACGTCAGCGGTATCATCCTGCTCGACAAGCCGCTGGGGTTCACCTCCAACGCCGCGTTGCAGAAGGTTCGCTGGTTGCTCAACGCCGAAAAGGCTGGGCATACCGGCAGTCTCGATCCGCTGGCCACTGGCGTTTTGCCGCTGTGCTTCGGCGAGGCCACCAAGTTTTCGCAATATCTGCTCGATTCCGACAAGGGTTACGAAACCCTGGCGCAACTGGGCAAGACCACCACCACGGCAGACGCCGAAGGTGAGGTTTTGCAGGAGCGTCCGGTGACCGTTGGTCGCACCGATGTCGAGGCGGTTCTGCCGAAATTTCGCGGTCAAATCAGTCAGATACCGCCGATGTACTCGGCGCTCAAGCGAGATGGTCAGCCGCTGTACAAGCTGGCTCGTGCAGGCGAAGTAGTGGAGCGCGAACCGCGTTCTGTTACTATTGCGCGCTTGGAATTACTGGCCTTCGAGGGCGATACTGCGCGCCTTGCGGTGGATTGCAGCAAGGGCACCTATATTCGCACCCTGGTGGAGGATATCGGTGAGCAACTCGGTTGTGGTGCGTACGTCGCAGAATTGCGCCGTACCCAGGCCGGGCCTTTCACCCTGGCGCAGACCGTGACTCTCGAAGAGCTGGAAGCAGTACATGCCGAAGGCGGCAACGAAGCGGTCGACCGTTTCCTGATGCCATCGGACAGCGGCCTGCTGGATTGGCCGTTGCTGCAGTTCTCGCAAGCGAGTGCGTTCTACTGGCTTAACGGCCAGCCGGTTCGTGCTCCGGATGCTCCGAAGTTCGGCATGGTGCGGGTACAGGATCACAATGGTCGCTTCATCGGTATCGGTGAAGTGAGCGAAGACGGGCGCATCGCGCCACGTCGCTTGATTCGGTCAGAATGACCGGAACCGGCCTGTGTAACAGCAGGTCGGCGAGTGTGGCTGTTAACAGGCACGGTCACGACTCATTTATAGATACAGGGATTTGTCCCTGGCCTGTTGAAGCTGTTTCCTTGAAACAGTTTCCTGATAAAAGGATTGCCTCATGGCTCTCGACGTTCAAGAAAAAGCTCAAATCGTTGCTGACTACCAGCAAGCTGTTGGTGACACTGGTTCGCCAGAAGTGCAAGTTGCACTGCTGACCCACAACATCAACAAACTGCAAGGTCACTTCAAGGCCAACGGTAAAGATCACCACTCCCGTCGTGGTCTGATCCGCATGGTTAACCAGCGCCGCAAGCTGCTGGACTACCTGAAAGGCAAGGATCTGGGTCGTTACCAGACTCTGATCGGTCGCCTGGGTCTGCGTCGCTAATCAGCGATTGCGCTATGAGGTTGGTTGTCTGTCAGGCGTCAGCGGTTTACCGCTGGCGCCTTGCAGGCTCCCAGCCTCAAGTTTTATCTGGATACACGTTTTACCCTGGACAGGCGTTGGGCCGACTCCCGACATTGCCCAAGAATTTCGCAAGAAACCAGTTCCCCCAAGAGCCACAAAAGAAGGTAGGACACCGTGAACCCGGTAATCAAAAAATTCCAGTTCGGTCAGTCGACCGTTACCCTCGAGACTGGCCGTATCGCCCGTCAGGCCTCCGGCGCAGTATTGGTCACCGTTGACGACGACGTCAGCGTATTGGTGACTGTTGTTGGTGCCAAGCAAGCCGATCCGGGCAAGGGCTTCTTCCCTCTGTCCGTTCACTACCAGGAAAAGACTTACGCTGCCGGTAAGATCCCTGGCGGTTTCTTCAAGCGTGAAGGCCGTCCTTCCGAGAAAGAAACCCTGACTTCCCGACTGATCGACCGTCCGATCCGTCCGCTGTTCCCAGAAGGTTTCATGAACGAAGTGCAGGTTGTCTGCACCGTCGTTTCCACCAGCAAGAAGACCGATCCGGACATCGCTGCGATGATCGGTACCTCGGCTGCCCTGGCCATTTCGGGTATCCCGTTTGACGGCCCGATCGGCGCCGCTCGTGTAGCTTTCCACGAAAGCACCGGCTACCTGCTGAACCCGACTTACGAGCAACAAGCTGCTTCGAGCCTGGACATGGTCGTTGCCGGTACTTCGGACGCTGTGCTGATGGTTGAGTCGGAAGCCAAAGAGCTGACCGAAGACCAGATGCTGGGCGCGGTACTGTTTGCTCAAGACGAGTTCCAGGTTGTGATCAACGCCGTTAAAGAGCTGGCTGCCGAAGCTGCCAAGCCAACCTGGACCTGGGCGCCTGCTCTAGAAGCCACCGAGTTGCTGGGCGCGATCCGTGCCGAATTCGGCGAAGCGATCTCCCAGGCTTACACCATCACCATCAAGGCTGACCGCTACGCACGTCTGGGCGAGCTGAAAGACCAGGTTGTTGCCAAGCTGTCCGGCGAAGAAGGCCAGCCTTCTGCCAGCGAAGTCAAAGCGGCTTTCGGTGAAATCGAATACCGCACCGTTCGCGAAAACATCGTAAACGGCAAGCCACGTATCGACGGCCGTGACACCCGTACCGTACGTCCGCTGAACATCGAAGTCGGCGTTCTGCCGAAGACCCACGGTTCGGCTCTGTTCACCCGTGGCGAAACCCAGGCTCTGGTCGTCGCGACGTTGGGCACCGCCCGTGACGCACAGCTGCTGGATACCCTGGAAGGCGAGAAAAAAGACCCGTTCATGCTGCACTACAACTTCCCTCCGTTCTCGGTGGGCGAGTGTGGTCGCATGGGTGGCGCTGGTCGTCGTGAAATCGGTCACGGCCGTCTGGCCCGTCGTTCGATTTCGGCCATGCTGCCTGCCGCTGACGTGTTCCCGTACACCATTCGCGTGGTTTCGGAAATCACTGAATCCAACGGTTCGAGCTCGATGGCTTCCGTTTGCGGCGCTTCCCTGGCCCTGATGGACGCTGGTGTGCCGATGAAGGCACCGGTTGCCGGTATCGCCATGGGTCTGGTTAAGGAAGGCGAGAAATTCGCAGTCCTGACCGACATCCTGGGCGACGAAGACCACTTGGGCGACATGGACTTCAAAGTAGCCGGTACTGCCAAAGGCGTTACCGCACTGCAGATGGACATCAAGATCAAGGGCATCACCGAAGAGATCATGGAAATCGCTCTGGGCCAAGCCCTGGAAGCGCGCCTGAACATCCTCGGTCAGATGAACCAGATCATCGGTCAGTCGCGTACCGAACTGTCGGCCAACGCTCCGACCATGATTGCGATGAAGATCGACACCGACAAGATCCGTGACGTTATCGGTAAAGGTGGCGCCACCATCCGTGCGATCTGCGAAGAAACCAAGGCTTCGATCGACATCGAAGACGACGGTTCGATCAAGATCTTCGGCGAAACCAAGGAAGCGGCTGAAGCAGCTCGTCAGCGCGTTCTGGGTATCACCGCTGAAGCCGAGATTGGCAAGATCTACGTTGGCAAGGTTGAGCGCATCGTCGACTTCGGCGCATTCGTCAACATCCTGCCGGGCAAGGATGGTCTGGTTCACATCTCGATGCTGAGCGATGCTCGTGTTGAGAAAGTGACTGACATTCTGAAAGAAGGTCAGGAAGTGGAAGTGCTGGTACTGGACGTGGATAACCGCGGCCGTATCAAGCTGTCCATCAAAGACGTGGCAGCGGCCAAGGCTTCGGGCGTTTAAACACCCCGCAGCGTTAGCGCAATAAAAATGCCCCGCCGTGAAAACGGCGGGGCATTTTTTTGTCTGTTGAAATCAACCGTACCAAGTCCCGAGTTGCCGGACCTCAGTAAGCGTCTGCCCAACTCACGTTGCGTAAGTCAGACAGATACCCACTGATGCGGCAGCAGTTGGTCGATCTCACTCGCCCGTTGCGTCGGCAACCGCGTCAGCACATCTTTGAGATAGGCATACGG